>JAEZKY010000225.1 GCA_023435985.1 Bacillota bacterium
CATCTGTTTGAAGCCCAACTATAACTTCATTATCTTTATCTATATATCCTGCTTCATAGTTATCAATTCCAGATACTATATCTGTAGCAACATCAATAATTCCCTTTTTAACTTCTTCAACTATTAATTCATAAGCTTTCTTCCATACGTTGCTTGTCTTTTCAGTTTTTTCTTCTAGAAAGCTGGAATCACCTTCATACAACCTATAATTTTTTTGTATAAAGTTTCTTACGTCAATTCCTTCCTGCCATGTACCTTCCTTAAAACCTTCCCACTGCTTAACCATAATTTTTGCCTCCTTTACACTTATGATTAAAAACTTTGTTAATTTTTAATCAATTAATTCATACCATTATTGTATACATTAATCCTCTCTTTGTCAATGATAATGTTTATCATTTAAATTTTATTTTTACCTTTTGCAAATGCCTAATTTATTCCTTGATAACACACATTAATACAAAATTTTCAAATATATTTTATCTCCTTTTCCTATATATCAATACTATTCTAGGTACATATGTTAAATATTATTTAGCATATATATTAGCTATTTGAGAATATTATTTTCTATAATAGATTTTAATTATTTATGTTATGGAAATTATCATAATTATAAGCTAAACTCCTTTATCTCATACGCACTTTCTTAACAAGAAATTCATATAAATCGATAATTTAATTCTCTTAATAACATTGATTAATACATATTTTAAAGGAGAATGAAACCTATGCAACGAAGTTTAAAACTATTTATTTTCTCTTTAATATCATTTATTTTAATGCCATTCATAATTTATTATATTTTTTCTTATTTTGACTTTTTTACGAAAAATCCAACTATCGTTAACAAAACAGTATATTCGAGTTTACTTCCGAAGGATAACTTCAAAAGTATCTATACTCCTAAAATTAAATTTTCAGACATGTCTACAACAGAAATTAACGATGTTAAACTAAATATACTAAATAAAACCAATATTACCAATGTACCTATGATACTCAAAGCTCAAAGATATTATGTACCACTTAATTTTATTTCTAAAGAATTAAACTACACTTTAGATTACTCAAATGGTTTATTTGCACTCTTAAGTAGTAGTAATAATATATCTTTAACGGATAACTCGTATACAAAAAATACCAAGAAAGGATGTCTCAGAGGTAATTTGATAAATTACAACAGCACTCATTATATATCAATATCGGATATTGAAGAACTTTTCAACTTAATTGCCATATTTGATTTTCAAAACAAAAATATTAGTTTGATTCCAAATTATGTTACTCCCCCTGATAATTCTTCAATATTATATACTAATAAAATAGCCTTAATTAGATTTGAAGACTTTGGTTGTGGCTATTCAAATCTTGTAGATAAAAATCAAACAAAGGTTAAGCTTATGTCTAACTTGCTTTATTCAAACGGAATAAAATTTCATGTTGCGTGGATGCCAAGATTTATAGTTCCAACAGCTAATTTTGATAATGATTTACTAATAAATGATACCATGACAAATGCAGGCTTTATAAATCTATTAGATTATCTGATTAATAAAGGTGGTGAAATTGGTTTACATGGCTATACGCATCAATCAGGCAATGACTCTAGCGGAGTTGGCGATGAGCTCTCTGAAAATGTAAATAATACAGAGCCCGAGACTCGCATGGTAATTGAAAAAGGCGTAGATACGGCCAGTGCTTTAAATATTCCTATTTCATTTTATGAAAGTCCACATTATAGGGATACTCCTGAGCAAAAGAAAATAATTAGTGAATATTATCAATTTATATTTGAACCTTATGATAACTCAAAAAAGAACATTTATACATCTAATGACTATAATCTATTTGTTCCAACCCCACTAGGATATATATCGAACCCTGCTCAAGATACAAATGATCTAATTAATAAACTTAATCAAAATAATCCAGATACATTAAATAGTTTTTTCTATCATCCATCAATAGAAATAAATTATGTTGATTTTAATATTGATGATAACAAGCTAAATGTATACTATAATCAAAATTCACCATTACAAAGAATTGTTAAAGCTCTTAAGGATGATGAATATACTACTCTTCACATTGATGATCTCATAGATAGACGCTAAAGAATCAGTTAAACAACCTATTAAAATAAAGAATACTATGTTTTTTTACACTTCCTATATAAATAAAAGTGATGGTCAAAATCTAATATTTTGACCATCACTTTGTGTATTCTAGAACTATAAAATCCATTAATTTAACCATTACAGATTATTTTCCAAAAATGTCCTTAACCTCGTCTAACAGTTTAAAATTTGTAAAATCGAAATGAAGCGGCGTCAAAGTAACATATCCTTGAGATAAATAATACAAATCTGTTTCTTCTTTTTCGATATCCTTTCTAGTTCCTTTAATTTTATATGCTTTATCTTCATCATTATTTTCTAGGAGAACATACTCATTTTTGTATGTTGCTTTTCCTATCTTACATACTTTAATTCCCTTTATATCTTCATTGCTTAAACTAGGAACATTAACATTTAAAACAATATCACTTTTTAAATATTTTTCTTTTGCTATATCTAATATTTTCATAAACCACAATATAGCCTTCGAATAATCTTCTTCCCTATTTTCTTTTGTTAAATCCATAGATACTGAAATTGATGGAATACCGTAAATTGCTCCCTCTATAGCAGCTGAAACTGTACCTGAATATAAAATATCAATACCTGCATTTAGACCATAATTTACTCCCGATATTACTAAATCTATATCATCTTTTAAAAAGGCTATTCCTACCTGTGTGCAATCAGCAGGGGTACCCGCTACACTATATGCTTTACAGTTTAATCCTTCAATAACTTCTTCTCTTATTTTTATAGGATTATGAAGTGATATAGAATGGCTTGAAGCACTTTTCTGCTCTCTAGGTGCAACGATTATAATATTATGCTCTTTAGAAACTTCTTTTGCCAAAGAAATTATCCCAGGAGCATTAATTCCATCGTCGTTGGTAATTAAAATATTCATAACTCCTCCTAAAACCTAAGTTTATGTTACACTCAATCAAAATTAGATAAATGAAATAGCAACTGCATACTATATCCTTTAACGCTTTTATTTTGCACCATATTGTTTATAATAATCATCAATTCTGTCTTTAATTTCATCGTTAATAAGTATAGTTCCATTAATTTCTTTGTTATATAGATACTCTATTACTTCAGCCATTGTTACTATGGCACAAGTTTTAAATCCAAATTTTTCTCTAATTTCTACAAGTGCAGATTTTTCTCCCTGGCCTCTTTCCATTCTATCCACTGATATTATAAGTCCTTTAACATTAACATCTCCTGCACTTTTTAAGATAGGCATAGTTTCATAAATTGAAGTTCCCGCTGTTGTAACATCTTCAACTATTAATACCTTATCTCCATCATTCAATTTACTTCCTAAAAGAATTCCCTTGTCTCCGTGATCCTTTATTTCTTTTCTATTTGAACAATATCTAACATCAATATCAAATGAATTTGAAAGGGCTATCGCTGTTGTAACGCTTAATGGAATTCCTTTATAAGCAGGTCCAAATAGTACATCATAATCATCCTCAAAATTCTCTTTTATAGCCTCTGCATAAAATTCACCAAGCTTTTTTAATTGTTTTCCTGTTTGATAATTACCTGTATTAACAAAGAAAGGGGTCTTTCTTCCGCTCTTAGTAACAAAATCTCCAAATGTTAATACTCCGCATTCAATCATAAAATCAATAAATTCTCTCTTATATTCCTTCATCAAAATATCCTCCACTCATTAAATTCAGTTTACAATTTACAGGTTACAATGCACAGTTAACAATGAAATTCCTAAAAGGAATTTCTATAATATACATTATTTTCGAAAAGCCAAAGGCTTTTCTTCCTTAACTGTAAATTGTAAACTGTTAACTGATTAAATTATTCCTACGATTTCATTAATATCTTTAATCCCTTGCTCCTTTAAGAAAACTTCCATTTCTTCAATTATTTCTTTTCCTGCCATAGGATTCACAAAGTTAATTGTTCCTATCTGCACTGCACTAGCTCCTGCCATCATAAATTCAATAACATCTTTACCATTAGATATTCCGCCAAGTCCTATTACTGGAATATTTACTGCCTTTGCTACTTCATAAACCATTCTAAGTGCAATTGGCTTTACTGCCGGACCTGAAA
This sequence comes from Bacillota bacterium, assembly GCA_023435985.1. Classification (GTDB taxonomy): domain Bacteria; phylum Bacillota; class Clostridia; order Clostridiales; family Clostridiaceae; genus Clostridium. Next base: position 4,209 of record JAEZKY010000225.1, read on the forward strand.
GACCTGCTGTTATATTATTAAATACTGACTTTCTCTTATACACATCAATTGCCATTCCCTTTAGCGTATTTATAAGAGAAATGGAATCTGCACCTGCTTCCTGACATTTTAAAGCCATATCAACTATATCTTCTGCATTTGGTGATAATTTAACCATTAACGGTTTCTTAACTATTGACTTGATTTCTTTAACAACTCCATATGCCACATCTGATTTTATTCCAAATGCCATTCCTCCGTGCTTTACGTTTGGGCAGGATATATTAAGTTCAATCATATCCACATCTGTTTCATTAATTTTAGTTACAGCCTCAACATAATCTTCTAAACAGCCTCCACCAATATTAGCTATAACATTAGTCCCAAGTTTTTTCATACCTAGAAGCTCATTATGTATAAATGCGTCTATTCCTGGATTTTGAAGTCCAACTGAATTCATCATTCCAGATGGAGTCTCAAATACCCTAATTCCTTCATTACCTTGTTTGGGATTTATTGTTAGACCCTTTGAAGATATTCCACCTAAAATTCCTACATCATAAAAATCATTAAATTCTTCACCAAAACCAAAAGTTCCTGATGCAGCAATTACAGGATTTTTAAATTCTACGCCGTTAATATTTACCTTTAACAATTTAATTCCTCCTGCCTATTATAGTTCTACATAGTATCCATCGAACACCGGGCCATCTTTACAAGTTCTCTTATTTCCATCTTTGGTTTTACAAGTGCAGACTAAACAAGCCCCAACTCCACAAGCCATATGTTTTTCCATTGATACATATACCTTAACATTTTTCTCTTTACACATTTCTATGACTTTTTTCATCATGATTTCAGGTCCACAGCATAAAACTGTATCATATTCTTGAACTTTAAGTATATCTGTAACAAAACCTTTATGACCATACTTTCCTGTATTTGTAGAAACATTTATCTTATTTACATATTCTTCAAAGTCTTTTAGCAAATATATATCGTCTCTAAAACCTGCATACAAATCAATTTCTTCTTTCTTGTTATTGCCACTTAATCTCTTTGCAAGTTCAAGCATAGGTGCTGTCCCTATTCCCCCTGCAACTAACGCGACTTTGCCATAATCCTTATTCAAATCAAAGCCATTTCCAAGAGGTCCTGTTATGCTTATTTCATCATTTTCTTTAAGCTTTGTATACTCTTTAGTACCATTTCCAACTACTGCATATAAAAATGTTAATGCATTTCCATTCTTCTCACATATGCTTATGGGTCTTGGTAAAAGTGTTTGACCATTGATTTTCAACATATAAAATTGACCAGCATTTATTTCATTATTATCCTCTACTATTAATTTATAAACATCTTTCGAAATTTCTTCATTTGAAATTACTCTTGCATTTCTGTAAGCTATAGCCATGTTTTCCCTCCATTTATTCAGTTAAAGTTAACAGTTCACAACTGTTAACTGACATCTGCTAACTGTTAACTGATTTAATTACTGCCTCTTTAATTGCATCTCTCATTTTTATTGCTTCTTCTCTAGCGCATAGAGCAAATTCTTCTGGTTTATTTGCTTTCTTATAGGCTAGCAGTATACCTCTTGACGAATTAACAACTCCACCATTGCCATTATTTAAATATAATGCAACATCTTCAGCTGTTCCCCCTTGAGCTCCATATCCAGGAATTAAGAAGAACATATTATTATATGTTTTTCTTATTTTTACTCCTTCTTCAACATAGGTACATCCTATAACTCCGCCAATTGCAGTATATCCGCATTTCCCTGTACACTCTTTGCTCATTTCTGTTATTTTATCTGCTACTACCTCATATACCTTTTTCCCATGTGTTGTATCCAAATATTCAATATCTTCTGCACCTGGATTCGAAGTTCTAACTAAGCTGAATACCCCCTTATTACCTTTTTCTAAGTAAGGCAAATATGGCTCAATGCTATCCATTCCCATGTAAGGACTTAACGTTATGAAGTCTGCTTCAAACTCCCCTTCAAAATGAGCTTTAGCATACATCTTTGCAGTTGCTGCTATATCCCCTCTTTTTATATCTGCTATTATTATTTCATCCTTTTCTTTCAAGTAGTCTAACGTCTTCTTATAAGCGATTAATCCTTCTATTCCTAAGGCTTCATAATATGCTATTTGAACTTTAAAACATGCAGCGATATCACATGTTGCATCTATAATTTGCTTATTAAACTCAAATATTGCCTCACTTGGAGTCTTGCAACTCTTTATATGTTCAGGTACATAGTCTAATGCTGTATCAAGCCCAACACAGACAACTCCTCTTTTTTCAACTCTATCGTATAGTTTATCAATTATATAACTTGTCATTTAAAAACCCCCGTTATTTAGTTTACAGTTGTAGAATTTCTTATGTTTTATTTTGTATCTTCTTCAATTCTAAACATATTTTACTCAAACTGTTATCTGCTTACTATTAACTACATGAATTATATTTGATTTCTCCAGCTTTTATTGTTGTTAGTATTTCTCCATAAAACTCCATTCCATCAAATGGTGTATTTCTCCCCTTTGACTCAAACTTTTCTGGATTAACTCTTATTTTCTTATTAATATCTATCAATACTAAATCACCATCAATTCCCACACTAATCTTCCCTTTATTCATTCCTAGAAGTTTCGCCGGATTATATGACATAAGTTCGCTTAATTTATTTAGAGAAACAGTATTTTCCTTAACTAATTTTGTATAGCAGATTGAAAAAGCTGTTTCAATTCCAACCATTCCAGGGGAACCATTTTTCTTTTCTTCTTCTGTATGTGGTGCATGATCTGTTCCTATTGTATCTACCATTCCTAATTTAATGGCACCTACTATTGCATCTACATCTTCTTTTTCTCTAATTGGTGGATTAACTCTATAATCATTTATCTCTCTTGTCAGAGCTATATGATGTGGCGTAACTTCTAGTGTTATATTTGCTCCACTCATCTTTCCATCAATAACGCATTTTATAGCTTCTTTGGTACTAACATGACACATATGTAATCTCGCCTTGCTAAGCTTTGCTAATTCTACGTCTCTTACGGTCATCATATTTTCAGCTATTCTCATATCTACTTTTGAAAATTCTGGGCTTTCTGCATGAGACATTATAACCCAATTATTTTTCTTAGCGATCTTCATTGCTTCAAGCATGGTATTGGAATTTGATACTCCAACTCCATCATCCGAGATTGCTTTAATTTCAGGATCATTTTGAAGTGCTTCTAAGTGACTTAAAGTTATCCCATCGAAATTTTTTGTTACTGATAAGCATTGATGTATATCTATTAAATTCAATTCCTTTGATTTCCTTCTCACATATTCCAAAGTCTCCTTAGATGAACAGATAGGCTTGGTATTTGCCATTAGGCATACTCCTGTATACCCACCTCTAAGTGCTGCTTTAGAACCCGTTTCAATATCTTCCTTCCAAGTAAGTCCAGGATCTCTGAAGTGAGCATGGGTATCTATAAATGCTGGCATTAAAATTTTGCCCTCGCAATTAAGTATCTGTACATTATCTTTAGATATGCTTTTTCCTATTTCTCTTATTATCCCATTTTTAATATATATATCTCCATTAAAATCTTGAGTTGCATCTATTATCCTTGCATTTTTAATTAATAATTCCATATAACACCTCTTCACTCAGTTAACAGTTAACAGTTCACAATTCGCAGTTATTTCACAATTAACACTTTACAGTTGTTATGCATTTTACAATTCATAATCAACTGATTTACATTGTATTTTACAAACCTCAATCAATTAGTTTTCACTGTTTTTTTATCATTTACTATAGTTCTGAAAGTTTTGTTATCTCATCGCAGTATTCGCATCTATATCTTCCATTTTCTTCATCTACCAAAACAAATGAATGCGGTACATATTCTTCAGTACTTGTTATGCAGCTTGGATTTTTGCATTTTATTATGTTATGAACTTTGCTCGGAAGTGTTGGTTTAACCTTATTAACAATCTTCTCTTCTCTAACTTCACATATAGTTACTGTTGGTGAAAGCAATGCCAAAACAGTGTAATTAAGCTCATCACAATTTTCTATTTTTATAATATCCTTTTTACAAAGCTTTTTACTATCGGCATTAATTATAAGTGCAACACTATAATCATTAGTATCCAATCCCAAATAATTAAATATCTTAACTCCAACTCCTGCTTGTATGTGATCTAAAACTATTCCATTTTTAATACTTGTTATTTCAAGCATTTTACATCACCCCTAAAAGTTTAATCATTAATGCCATTCTTACATACATTCCGTATTCTGCCTGTTTGAAATATGAAGCTCTATTATCCTCATCTACTTCATATGCTATTTCGTTTACTCTTGGAAGAGGATGCATTACAATCATGTCATTTCTCGCAGCTTCCATCTTTGCTTTATCCAATATGTAACTATCTTTTAACCTTAAATATTGTTCTTCGTTAAAGAATCTTTCCTTTTGAACTCTTGTCATATATAAAATATCTAAATTTGAAATTACATCTTCTAATTTTTCCACTTCTATATATTCAATATTCTTCTTTTCCAAAATTTCTTCTCTTATATATTGAGGTATTGAAAGTTCTTTTGGTGATATTAAAACGAATTTATTGTTATGATACCTTGACATCGCTTTTATAAGTGAATGTACAGTTCTTCCGAATTTCAAATCTCCACAGATTCCAATCACATGATTATTTAAACCATCTTTTAAGCTTGTAATTGTAAGTAAATCTGCTAAAGTTTGAGTTGGATGCTGATGTCCACCATCTCCTGCGTTGATTATTGGAACATTTGAATACAGGCTTGCAACTTTTGCGGCTCCTTCTTTTGGATGTCTCATAGCTATAATATCAGAATATATTGATACCATTTTTATAGTATCTGCTAAAGTTTCCCCTTTTGAAATTGATGTTGAATTTGGTTCAGAAAACCCAAGAATTTTACCACCAAGTCTCATCATAGCAGCTTCAAAGCTTAATCTTGTTCTTGTGCTTGGTTCATAAAATAAGGTAGCTAAAATTTTCCCATCGCATATGTTTGCGAAATCTTTTGGATGTGCCATTATCTGGTGTGCTAAGTTAAAAAGTTCATTTAATTCTTCTATCGTAAAATCCATAGGCTCAATTAAATGTCTAATGTCTTTTTTCATTTTATCATCACTCCTTAGTAACCTCTCTGTGTTAATTTAAAGGTAATAATTATTAATGGTAATTTAATTTATAAAAAAACCTTCCTCAATTTAAAGGAAGGCATAATAATCCCATATTACAGTATTATATAACTTCCTTATTGATCTCTCTGGATCAAATTAAAGGTGTTTTATATTATTTCTTTGTGTAAGAATAACACTTCTTTAATATTGTGTCAATATAAATATATTCTTCCTACATGAAAATTTTAAGAGATGTCTTTGACATCTCTTAAAATATGTTAAAAATTATTCGTAATGCTATCCCACATCATTTTACCACTTTTAGCAAGAGTTACAGTTCCATATACACTATTGGGGATTCCCATTGACAAAACAGTGAATGTAAAACTTCCTTTTTCAGTGCGAATTAATGCTGTATCATTTTCAACACTAGTTTTATCACCTGTTTTGCTTGAAATCTCATATTTCAAGTCATCAGGTATATAAAGTGCTAATTTATTTTTCATTTGCTGCCTTTGCAATATGTCTACAAGCATCATACTGTTCTTTTCACTCAAAAATCTTCCATCATATAAATGCTTCCAAATTCTAGATAAATCTAAAGCACTTGTTATATTTTCAATACCATTGCCTGCAGCTCTCTCATCTGAAGTTCTTCTATTCAATTTCGTATTCTTTAAGCCTTGAGCTATTATATCATCATTTATTCTATCCATTCCAACCATATCTATAAGTTTGTTTGCAGCAGTATTATCACTTTGAATAAGCATTGCGACTAGTAATTCAAACATAGTATATTCTCTATTATCAAATTCATGGAGTATTCCTGTTCCATAAACTTTATCCTCTTCTTCAATCTTTATTTTATCTAAAAATGATGCATTTCCATCTTCAACATATTTTATCACCGATACTGCTATTGGCAATTTCATGCATCCAGCACCTGTCATTTGCACATTTTCATTATATCCATAAGTAAAACCGCTATCTAAGTCTTCGAAAAAGAATGAATATGTTCCTATTCTAGACTCTAAATATTTTTTAATTTCTTTCATAATACCCACCGCTTTCTAAAATACTTCTTAATGTCATTAGGTATCTTATGAGTATTTAATCATTCTTTATTGTAATACTCCTACTAAGCTAACTAATCGGCAAATGATATTCCTATTTTCTTTGCTACGCTCACTAATTCTCCATTTGCATCTACTTTTTTGTTATTTCCAATGACATTTTCTAAGCTATCATAAGTAATTTCATTACCCTTTAAGCATACCATACTTCCAAACTTCTCTTTATTAATTAATTCTATAGCTGCAACTCCATACCTTGTTGATAATATTCTATCAAAGGTACATGTAATTCCACCTCTTTGTATATGACCAAGAACTGTACATCTAACTTCTCTTTCTTTAACTAATTTCTCCAATTCTTCCGCTAATCTATTACCAATTCCACCAAGCCTAATTGGATCTGGACTATCTGCAACTATCTTGGCTACACTAACTTTACCATTTTTAGGCTTTGCCCCTTCTGCTACTACAACTATTGTAAATAACTTCCCATGTTTTTTTCTATCTTCAACCTTTTCTACAATCTTATTTATATCATACGGAATTTCAGGCAATAAAATAACATCAGCTGAACCTGCTATTCCAGATTCCAATGCTATAAAACCTGCATTTCTTCCCATAACCTCTAAAATCATGATTCTATGATGTGACTCCGCAGTTGTATGAAGTCTATCTAATGCTTCTGTTGCAATGCCTATTGCTGTATTAAATCCAAATGTTATGTCAGTAGATCCTAAATCATTATCAATAGTCTTTGGAACTCCGATAACCTTTACTCCTTTTCGTGAAAAGTCTCTAGCAGATGTTAAAGTTCCATCTCCACCAATAACTATTAAAACGTCTACACCTTCCTTTTTTAAATTCGCAACAGCTACATCTGATACATCTTTTTTTACCATTTTTCCATTTTCCTCTACAAGATAATCAAATAAATTATCTTTATTTGAACTATAGAGTATTGTACCACCTCTTGATATTAAACCCGATACAGTTGATAGGTCTAAATTAATAAAATCATTGTTATATAATCCTCTATATCCGAATTTATATCCAATAACTTCATATCCATAGTTCAATATTGCTGATTTCGTTACAGCACTTATTACTGCATTTAATCCTGGGCAGTCTCCTCCTCCAGTTAATAAAGCTATTTTTTTAATATCTTTGGACATTTTTAATCCCCCTATACCATAATTTTTTCTAAAATTATTGCTGAGGCACTCGAAATAAATAACAAATCAAAGTACGATTATATTTTGCGTCAGCTATGAAAGTCTTTACTATAAAGCAGTTAGTTGAACATACTGATGTAGTATTACACAAAACAGACTAATATATGCGGTTTGCCATTTCTTTTATATGCCTAAAAGTAAATTTTCTTTATTTTCTGACTATTTACTTAAATCATATCACAAACTTTAATTTCTGAAAAGTATTAATTTACAATATATTCATTCTTTAACTATGAATTTAAAATTCTACCTAATACTGAAATCTAAATTCACCTACATCTATACTTTCTTTTAATTTCAATTTGCCCATTATACTTATTAATTACACATTTCATTAAAGTTAAATTTTATTAGACTCTTTCCATAAAAAAATTCTGCATTTTCCCGTGTAAAAAAAACACAAACACCTTAATATATTGAAATAAATTGTATTTCATATATTAAGGTGTCTTGTTAATTACTTAAATATATTTCTCAATTTACATTGAGATGAAATTAAAGAATATAAGTATAGAGAATACTATTCCTGCACCTATTCTGTATACTGCAAATACTCTCATTGGTCTCTTCTTTAAATAATCTATAAATTTTCTCATAACGATTAAAGCAACCACAAACGCAACTATAAATCCAACTGCCAATGCAATTGCATTAGTTGCATTCATTTCTGAATAATTAAATTTTATTAAATCCAATGCTGATGACCCAACCATAGCTGGAATAGCTAAGAAAAATGAATATTCAGCTGCAACTGTTGTTGAAAGTCCAGCAACCCAGCCGCCCATTATTGTAGAAGCACTTCGTGACATTCCTGGCCACATGGCAAGACATTGAAAAAATCCTATTTTTAAAGATTCTATAGGCGTAATTCTATCAATATCCCTTACTGCATGCTTATTCTTTCTAAATTTATTTTCTATTACAATTAGCAGAATACCGCCAACAAAAAATGCTATAACAACCGGTCCCGCACCAAATAATAATGATTTAATTTTATCATGAAGAATGAATCCTAGTATCATAGCTGGAATTGATCCAACAATTATATTAATTCCAAATTTAAAGCCTACTTCTCCTTTTTGTCCCTTTGAGAATATATAAGCAAAGAAGTCAACTACACTATCTCTTATCTTTTGCCAGTATAGAACTACAACTGCAAGTATAGCCCCTAATTGTATTACTACTTCAAACATATCAGGAAAATCACCTTTAAAATTAATAATGCTTCCTGTAAGTATCAAATGTCCTGTTGAAGATACTGGAATAAATTCAGTAAGCCCCTCAACTATACCCATGATAATTGCTTTAACTATAAATAAAATATCTATTCCCACTTTAAATGTCACTCTCTTTCCCTGTGTTTATTTTGCTTGAATCTAATTAATGTCTTTTACCTTTTGAATTACTCAAGCAATTATGGAGCAACAATCAGTTCCTCCATAACTTACATTTTTCTATTTTTCAACTATATTCAGTATTTCTTCTTCCTCATTTTCTAAGTTTGGCACGTAACTTTTTAATAAAGTAAAATCACCAACTAATTCATAATCTCCAAGAGTTGCTGGAATAAAAATACTATCTCCCATAAGAATTTTTTCTTCCCCACCACTATATCTTATTACACCATTACCATCAACACAAGTAAATAAATAAAATCTTTCCTCATCACTCTTTTCTTTTATAGATGAATTAATTTTATATTTTTGTATTGTAAAATATTTTCCTAAACAAAGATATGTTTTATCATAACCATCTCTTTGTATTGTAAGTCCTTGTGAATTTTCCCCCTTAAGTGAGAAGTCTATAACATCTAATGCTTTTTCAACGTGTATTTCTCTTCCTCTATTATAATCATAAACTCTATAGGTAGTATCACTATTTTGCTGAATTTCAGCAATCAATACGCCTTCGCATATAGCATGAACTAAACCGCTTTGAACATAGAAAAAATCACCTTTTTTAACAGGAATCTTATTTAAATATTTATCTAAGCTGCCATCCTGTATTGCCTTTTTAAATAATTCTTTATTACAATCTTTTGTTCCTACTATTAATGAAGCCCCCTCTTCAGCATCAACCACATACCAGGCTTCAGTTTTTCCTGAATCTTTTTCAACTCTATTAGCATACTCATCATTTGGATGAACTTGAACTGAAAGCTTATCTGCAGCAGTTATTAACTTAATCAAAAGAGGAAATTCCTTCTTATCTACAGCTTTACCTATAAGCTTTTCCCCATATATTTCTATTATTTCATCAAAAGTTTTTCCTTTTAATTCCCCATTCTCTACTTTACCAGTACCATTTTTATGGCAGGCAATATCCCAGCTCTCACCAATCTTACCTTCTGGAACGTTATTTCTAAATTTTCCCAGATGTTTCCCTCCCCAAATTCTCTCATAATATAGATTTTCAAATTTAATTGGATACATAATACTTCCTCCTGTTATTAATGCCCTATTTTATAGCAACTCTGATTAATACCTATATACTAATTAATAAAACAACTTAAGATCCGGCACCTTTAGACTTGCTCCATTTCGCTTATTATAAGCATCAGATAAATTTTTTATCCTATTATAATTATCAGTTATTGTTTCCTTATCTTCAGGGCTTGTATCTTCATTTATCCCATCATATGCTGCTTTTAGATTAGTCATACCTCTATTTACATCACCTTCAACAGAAATATAGTAGCATCCAGCATTATTTAGAGTTTCAATGTCATTATTATCAAGATTGTATGCGGCTCTTATTTCTTTAATTGCATCATCATTTTTTTCTTTATTCACATATACTGTCCCTAGAGCTCTATGGTATTTTACAACTTTGCTATTTATAGATATACTCTTCTTTAGCAAATCTATGGCCTCATCATATCTTTGACTATTAACTTTTACTAACGCCATATTATAATATATTTCTGCATCCTTTGGATTAATTTTAGATGCTAAGTTATAATAGTTTAATGCTTCATTACTATCTTTAAGTGTGTTTCCATAATATTCAGCAGTTTTTAATATTAAATCGTAATTAAGAGGATCTTTAAATAAAGCTGTTCTAAAATATGCCTGTGCTTCTTCACTTTTGTCTTGCTTTTCTAGTATTTCAGGTATTAAAGACGTGTAATTATCTGCATAGTCTCTATCTAATACTATACTTTTTTCACAGTCTTTAAATGCTTCATCATAATCCTGGTTATTATATGCCAGCCATGCTGCTGCCTGGTCTCCTACCAATGACTCTGAATTATTTTTCTCCATTTGATTTAAAACATAATTTAGAGCATCTGGATTATCTGAACTATCATACATATCAGCTTTAATAAGGCTTAAAGTAAAATCTCCAACATCTTTATTACTTAATTCATCAATTAATTTTTTAGCCTTATCTGCTGAATCCTTACTCATCGAATAAACTTTAGCGGTCCACACTTTATATGCAAGTTCATCAGGATCAGCTTTTTGCAATTTTGCAATTTTATCTAGTGCACCAGCTTTATCATAATCCGCAATTTCTTCTATAACATCAAATATTCTTATTTCATTCTTATCCTTATTCCATGCATCTTTTAATAGTGAAAAACATTCGTCATAATTGTTAATAAGCATGTTCATTCTAGCTAAATCAGCTAAATCGCCTGCTGTTTCAGCTCCATCTTTATAATCATTTATTATTTCTTTAGCCTTGTCATTATCTCCATTTGCCAAATAAACAGTAAACATAGTTTTCATCAATGCTTTATTGTCCGGATAATTTTGAAGAAACATTTCACCATATTCTAAAGCTTTCGAATATTCTCCATTCATAAGCCATGTAAATGTTATGTAATTTCCTAATTCTTCATCTTTTTCTTGAAGGTCATCTATTTTTTTCTTCTTATCATCTATGATTTTATTCCTAGCTTCATATGCCTTTTGAATCATATCATTTGATTTTACAAACTCTCCTTTAACTGAATAAATCTCTGCAATCTTCACATTCCATATTGGCCATTGATCTTTTTGCTTCTTCTGCATTTCTGTATATTCTTCAATTGCTTCATCATATTTAGCATCATAAAAATCTGTTTCTGCAACATTTGTTGCAATTGACAATGTAGCTGCTACTTTTGCATTATTGACAGATTTAACTACTGCAGTGATTCCAAGACATACAATTAAAAGAAAAATAATTACTGTCGGAATAAGATATTTCTTTTGTCTTAACTTGCTTAAACAACTTGCAATATACTTATTTCCTTTTATCTTTTTTAACCACTCAGTAATATATTTGTTCTCTCTTATTTTTTTAAAATATTTTGCAATATACCTGTTTTCTTTTATTCTTTTTAAGTACCCCGAAATGTATTTGTTTTTTCTCAAATCATTAATATATTCAATAATTTTCTCTTTCAACAATAAATCACACTCGCTTTTTCATTAAAATTTGTACTTAGTTTCCCTAGTAAAATAACAAGTCAGTACGTTTTCATTTTCCTCCATACTTTCCCCGTATGTTTCCTATTCCCCTACAATAGGCTCAACATACTTTTACGTCTGATTCAAAATATATATTTCTTATTACTGATTTGCTATTTTCTTTCCATATGCCTAGGTTTTATTTTAACAAACTTTGCTATAAAAATCTATATTGTTGCATAATGTTAATACGTTTGTAATTATATTTGAGAAATAATTGGATTTTTTTATAAAAAAAAGAGTAAGTTTGTTCTTACTCTTTAATTGGTGGATTAAACATTAAATCTAAAATTAACGACATCTCCATCTTGCATTATATAATCTTTTCCTTCAAGTCTAAACTTTCCTTTTTCTTTAGCCGCTGCTTCTGAACCACACTCAACTAAATCATCATAAGAAACTATTTCTGCTCTAATAAATCCTCTCTCAATATCAGAGTGAATCTTACCTGCTGCTTGAGGTGCTTTTGTTCCTCTTTTGATTGTCCAAGCCCTTACTTCTTGTACTCCTGCTGTTAAGAAGCTCATAAGTCCAAGAAGTTTATAACTAGCTTCAATTAACTTATCTAAACCTGATTCTTCTAAACCATATTCACCTAACATTTCAGCTTTTTCTTCATCTTCAAGACCCGATAATTCTTCTTCAATTTTAGCACTTACAACCATAACCTCAGAATTTTCAGCTATTGCATATTCTTTAACACTCTTAACATAATCATTATCAAAGTTGCCTTCCATAACGTCATCTTCTGAAATATTGCAAGCATATAAAACTGGCTTTGAAGTAATTAGAAATAAACCTTTTATAAAATTTTCTTCTTCCTCTGTAACTTCTAAAGTTCTTGCTGGTTTATTGGCTTCTAGCTGTGCCTTTATTCTTTCCATAACACCGTATTCGAATTTGGCAGTCTTATCACCTGATCTTGCAAGTTTTATTGATTTTTCCATTCTTCTCTCTAATACTTCTAAATCAGAAAAAATCAATTCTAAATTTATAGTTTCTATATCTCTTATAGGATCAACAGAACCTTCAACATGAACTACATTTCCATCATCGAAGCACCTTACAACATGAACTATTGCTGCAACTTCTCTTATATGTGATAAGAATTTGTTTCCTAATCCTTCACCTTTAGAAGCTCCTTTAACTAATCCTGCTATATCGTAAAATTCTATGGCTGTATATACTTTCTTCTTTGTATTGTACATTTCTTCTAGAACATCTAATCTCTTATCTGGAACACTTACAACACCAACATTTGGCTCAATTGTACAGAATGGATAATTAGCTGATTCAGCTCCAGCTTTTGTTATTGCATTAAACAACGTACTTTTACCTACGTTCGGTAAACCTACCATACCTAATTTCATCTATGTACATTCCTTTCTAACTTCTAACTATTTTAGGCATTATCAAAAAAATAACAAGTCAACTTACTTGTCTATTTTTCATATGCCTTATATCCCTTTAAAAATTATACTCTAGAACATTTTTTATTTCAACTTAAATCCCTAAAGGATTTACCTGAAGATCCTTGAATCATATATAGAAATTACCACGGTTATTATCTAACAAAGTTCAAATACTATGAATGATTAAATTTTCTTATTACAAAGCATACTCAAATATGCATAAATTATTTTAGATTGAAGGTGAAAAAATGAATAAATACTTAAAATCCTCTTTTGCTCTTGCGCTCATTTTAAACCTAGTTGCATTTTCTCCAGCTAAATATGTAATTGCAACTAGTGATGAAGCTGAACTTAATTGGTACTATGTAGGTAAAGGAAAAGGGCAAATCGCTGAAGGTCCAAAGGAATCTGTTAATTTTTTGAATGAAAATTCCGCATATTTTTTAGGTGACACGTCAAATAAAATATTATATCTTACCTTTGATGAAGGATATGAGTATGGTAACACTGGAAAAATCTTGGATATTTTAAAGGAATATAAGGTACCTGCTGCTTTTTTTGTTGTTAAACCGTACATAGATAAAGAACCAGAACTGGTTAAAAGAATGGTTGCTGAAGGTCATATAGTTGGAAATCATACTGTTCATCATCCATCTATTGCCCAGATACATGACAAAGAAAAGTTTAACTCTGAATTTAGTGGCGTAGAGTCAGCCTATAAAAATCTTGTTGGTCAGGATATGCCTAAGTTCTTTAGGCCTCCAATGGGGAAATACTCAAAAAACTCTCTGAAAATGACAAAAGATTTAGGATATAAAACTATCTTTTGGAGTTTTGCTTATAAAGATTGGTTAGTTAATGATCAGCCATCTGAAAGTTATGCGATAGAGAAAATATGTAAAGGTGCCCATCCAGGCTCTATAATGCTTCTTCATGCCGTTTCAAATACAAACACTAAAGTACTTGGAACAGTTCTCAAAACCCTTCAAGATGAAGGTTATGAATTTAAGTCATTAAACGAATTACCACAATAATATACATAAGAAGTCAGAAACTCGATATATTAATTGTAATTTTTAGCTTATACTAAACACAGTTATAAATTATAAGTTATGAGTTAAGGATGAAATCCTCCCATTTGGGGGATTTCTTAAATATATTTTTTTGAAAATCCTTTGGCTTTTCTTCCTAAGCTCTTAACTCATAACTGATTAATTTTTTTATTTCTTAACTTATTACTTCTTTAATTTATCAAAAGCAGTAGTTGTATATATTAATTTACTGAATATCTGTAAATTGTGTCTAACGCTTAATAAGTTTTTCCACTTCTTCTGCTACCTTTACAGAAGAATTTTTTAATAAGATAGCATTCTTTATTTTTGTTAAATCTGTAGCACTATAATTCATAAGATTAATCAAATAAGCATTATCCTTTTTCTTATCGTTTTCATTAAAACCAATTGCTAAAAAGTCTTTTTTCTTAGTCTTGGCGTCATTTCCTTTGCTTACATAAATTGATTTTATACTGCTATATTTTATTGATTTTATTAAATCATTAAATTTATAAAACTCTATCTTATTCTCTTTAAGTAATATATCCTGGCTATATTCAACCAAAACTGAAAGCGCAGTTACTACACCTGTAAACAAGAATATCCATAATAATGCACTGCCTATGCCTCCAATTATTCCAAAAACTATTCCTAGTATAAATTCAACGATTGCTGCAATCAGCATCATACCATTTCGTTTTTTTATGGTTATCGGAAATTTTTTATCCTCCACTATGAACCCCTCCTTTAATTTTTAGCTATTTTCTATTAGTGAGATGCCCTTATACCTAACAAATAAAAAAATATATTTCACCATATAAAATATTATATAGTATATGTAGCATTTTTCAATACTTGTATATATTATTAAGCCTTCCTACTTTCATCTATATATAGCAGTTAAAAAATGTGTATCAATATTTCATATAAACATAAAATATTAATATAAGGAGGTGTATCATATATGGCACTAAATGATGGAATACATAAACCCGGATCATGTAATCCAGAGCAAAAAGGGTTAAGAAGACAAAAACTTCACAAAAATCAAAATGATGTTGGAAACCCCAAAAATAAACCACAGTATGAAAATTTCGATGGTAAACCCATAGAATAAAA
The DNA here is from genome assembly GCA_023435985.1 of Bacillota bacterium. GTDB lineage: Bacteria > Bacillota > Clostridia > Clostridiales > Clostridiaceae > Clostridium. The sequence goes on from JAEZKY010000225.1 coordinate 19,728, forward strand.
AATGAGAGATACTTAGTAATATTTAAGTAAACTAAGTATCTCTTGCCTTTTATTTAATTGCTTTGATTATATTTTCAGCATTAAATTCATATGTAAATAAAAAACAGCTTTATTTCCTCTGCTATTAACGATTAGGATAGATTACATCATTTACTATGTTAACAATATAATTCTTTTCCTTTGCCGACTTCTCAATAATCGTCTTTAATTCGCTGTCGATTTTATTAAAAAACTCTTCATCTCTAAGACCATTTAAATTTACCTTAACATTTATTATAGAACTTTCTATTGCAGTGTGAAGCAATACTGCGGAAATTGCTAGATCTGATAACAACATTTTATTTCCATACTTAGCCATAATTTTTAAATTTTCATAGAATTCTAAACTCTCTCTTGCTAAAATCAAAGGTGCTTCCATAGATTTTATTGTATTTTCTTTTATAGCTAATGACCTTCTATTCTTTTCTTCTTCACTTTCTTTAGGTAATTTATAGCAGTCCATCAATTTTAAAAAATTCTCTCTATCTTCTTCCATAAGCTCTAAGCTTCTTATTGTAAATTCTTTCGATTCCTTCTGAAATTTATTTATAATTTCCTTTTCATTATCTTCTAAAATCATATAATTTTTCTTTCCTACAGTTAAAGAATAAACCATGGAATTTAATGCAGCAGATAATGCAGAAATAAGACCAGCTACACTTCCGCCCCCAGGTGCTGATAAATCTGATCCCAATTCTTCTAAAAATTGTTTTATACTTTCATCGCAAAATTTCATATACTATTTGCCCCTATCTACTTTTATTTAAAATAATATATTGATTATTCAATATTTTTATTATCTAAAATTGATATTAAATATCCTAAGTATATCCAAAAAATCATAGAAATAAAACTTATTATATATAATAAATCACTTTCAAATAAGTTTACTGAAATAATTCCAACTATAATTGAAGTTAAAGTTATCATTTGAAGTCTTTCTTTTCTCTGTAATTTGTCCAAGCGCTGTACAATAAACACTAAATTCAAAATTAAGAAGATTAAAAACAAAGTTAATGCAATAAATCCATTTATTGCCGCTGTTTGCACATATATATTGTGTAAACCTCCAGCTGCCAGCCCTGGTAAATCATCAGTTTGTCTTGCATTTGTAACAGCATCTATAAGATTATTATTTCCAACACCAGTAAAAGGATGTTCTTTTATTACTATAGCTCCTGAAGTCCAAAGACTGCTTCTTCCACTAGTAAAATTCCTAATATTATCTTTATCAAGCTGAAAGAATACTCCACATGCTAGTATAGGTATTATTAACAATACAGTTCTAAAATATTTATTTTTATTATATACAAAAATAAATATATATATAACCGCTATTACTATTAAATAAGCACTTCTTCCACGTGATCCAACCATTGTTACTGCTTGTAATACTACGTTAGCTAGCCAAAATAATTTAAGCTTATGAGTTATTGTTATATGGTAAAGATAAATACACATTACAATAGCTAACGCTGTTGCTATTGAAAGAGCATTTTCATTTTCAAATACACCTTTTGTATTTCCGAATATTATTTGACCTAATTCTATATTTGTTCCTGTAAATCTCATTATTAAAGAAATAATAGAAGCTATAAACATAAAAATCACATAAAAATAAGTAATTATATTCATTTCTTTGATAAGAGCTTTTTTACTTCTAAATACATCCACTGTAAATATAATCAGAAATAAAATCAAATTAACTATCCATTTTGATATATTATCAGTACTTCTATAAACAAAAATATTAAATATTAATGTTATTATCATGAACAAAGCTAATGGAATATCAAACCTATAAATTTTTCTTCTTTTATAATCCTCTGCTATCATAAATAATATTAAAATTATTCCCCAAATTACTGCTATCTTTCCTGATATTCTGCTTAATAACGATATTCCTGGTAATTCCTTCAAAATAGTTACAAATGTTAAACTTACAAATAAGTAAAACAATTTAAAATAAAATTTATTATCCACGTACCTATATATAGTTTTAATTATTTCCTTCATATACTTTTTTATACACTCCTTTTAGGCTTTCAACTAGCAACTTCTCCGAATAACTAAAAACTGTTTTTTCTCTTATCTTATTTTTATCATACATCATATAGTTATCTTTTATTCTCTTCAATGCTTTAGCTAGATCTTCCACATCTTTCTTTTTAACTATTATTCCGTTTTCTTCGCCTATTATGTCCTCTGCTCCACCATTGTCGGCTCCAATAACGGGTTTTCCACATGCAAGTGCTTCAATATAAACAACTCCAAAAGTTTCATGTTCAGATGGAAGTGTAAATACATCACACTTCCTCATTTCCTTAGAAACCTCTTCTCTAGATAAAGCCCCTAAAAGTTGAATCTGCTCCTTCATATTTAATTCTTTAATTAGCTCACTTAATAATAATTTCATAGAGCCGTCTCCACCTATTCTTAAGGTTACATTTTCTCCTCTAAAAGTTTTTGCAAATGCTTTTATTAAGCATTCCATTCCTTTTCCTTCTTCAAGAAAAGCACATGAAAAAAAATTAAATCCATTTTTATCTGATACATCTTGTACATCATTTTTATCCACATAAAACAGATTCAAATCAACCATATTGTGGATAACTTCAACAGGTTTGTTAACATATTCCTTCAATTCTTTCTTTAGCCCACTTCCAACTGCAATTAAACAATCTGCCGTTTCATAAGCATCAAAAATATGTTTCTTATAACTCTCTTTGGCATACTTTGCATACTTAAGAGATGAATGTTCTGTTATAACTAAAGGAATATTATATTTCTTACTTAGATAAGCGGCTGCTATCCCTCCCCAAAAAGCTGAATGAGCATGAATGACGTCAATCTTACCTTCATTTCTAACAATTTCTTGATAAAGTTTATCCATTCTTTTATTAAAGCTCTTAAACATCAATTGGCTTTTTGGTAAATAATTATAATCTTTATATCTATAAGTTCTTAGATTATCCTCTATGTTAAAACTTATTCCTCTCTTTTCACGAATCTTTCCAAGCATAGTGATCGGCCAAATTTCATTATATGCAACCGTAATTTTTTCATTACTTTCTGCAAGGGCTTTAAACTGTTCCTTAAAAAAGCTGCCATGCACTTTATTTCTTGAAGAAGAATACCAAGATGGAATGACCATTATATGCATCTAATCACTTCCTTCAAGTATATTATTTAATCTCTCTACTATTGAATCCCACTCATATCTTGAATCTGGTTCACATTTTATTAATTTATTTTTATACATTTCTATCAATTCATAAATATTTTTCTTTATTTCCTTAGATGTATTTTCACTTACTACACACTTAGGGTTATTTTCTACAACACCTTTAATCGGATCATTACTATCTCCATAAATAACAAATATCCTGCCCTGTGCTCCAAAATAATCATAAATCTTAGCTGGTATCTGTTTCGAATTTTTATTTCCAAACAAAAGCAGCACATCTCCATTTAACATATACTTAAGTGCTTCATTAAATGGAATTCTAGGGGATACCTTAGCTGCTTCTAAATTTTGTAATCTCTTTTTCCCTTCAATATCATCTATATTTCCAAAAAACAAGACATTGAGTAAACTATATTCTTCCCTATTTTCTTCTTTAATTTCTTCAAGGGCTTTAATAAAAGGTTTAATATCTCTAAGCTTTGAGAATATTTCTCCTGTATAAATTATGTTAAGCTTATGACGCTCTATAAGCTTTGGACTTTCTTCATTGAGTAATTTTTCATATAATTTTGAATCAAAGCCTCTATTTAATATAAAAGTTTTATTGTTCTCACGCAAGAACTCATAATCCCTCAAATACTCATTTTTGTTTGCCTCTGTAACAAATATAAATTTATCTGCCAAATTCACAATATCTTTTTCCATATTTTTTTCAATTATCTTTTTAATTATAAAAGAATTTTCTCGTGTAGAATCCTTAAGCCAAGGGTCACTCCAATAAGTGATCCATGGTACATTTCTATACTTATTCTTTATATAATATGCACACAAATGTGAAGATGGAGGCTCATGCATTGAAAATATAACATCAAATTTTTCAGTCTCCATTAATTTTATTCCATATTCTCCTGCTTTCTTAGCCCATCCATAATACATATCTGGTATAACCACAGAATTTTTTACTTTGCGCAATATTTTTCTCATATTACCATTGTTGCTTTTTGATTCCACTTTATTAACCCCATCATTCCTTCTAGGCATTAATTTTTTAAAGGCAATCCCCCCGTCAACAATATGAACTTTAATTCTTTTATCCAGCATTGAATATAATGCTTCATCATAATAAATTGAATCCCTTGGAAAATTCACAGTTAAAAGGTGAACTTCATTATTATTAATTTCACTTAATTTATTTAAGTACTGCAAAGTTTCAATTGCAGCCGAATTGTTTATTAATGGCGAATAGCAGGCAATAAATAATATCTTCATATATCCCCCTATCTTCTTATCTTCTTTAAAACTAAATTTTTCATTTCAATTACTTCTTCAATTTTAAATAGATAACATAAAATAAAATATACTATAATTCCAATACTAACTCCAAGTAACAAAAGAGTTAATGAATTAAGTTTCCCCCTAAAATAAATGACCATGCTTATAATTATAAGTCCCATAATTAATGAATTTGAAGTTATTAAACTTATTTTCTTTATTATATCTGTTATAATAATGCCTTTTTCTATTTTCAGAATACTTCTACCTAAAAGTATTGATGTCACTATCATAGCTATAACGGATGCCAATGCGATACCCATTATACCCATATACTTAGATAAAATTACACAAAAAATTATGTTTATAATAACTCCTATGATTCCATTCATAGCTGTAACTTTGGTTTTTCCCATAGTAAATAGAGTCGAATTTAAAACATCTCTTATTCCTGTAAAAAATATTCCAAAACCATATCCAAGGAGTGCAAAACTTGTAATGTGTACTGCGTACTCATCAAATTTTCCTCTTCCATATACAATTTGAACAATTTCCTTACTAAATATTGCAATTCCAATGGTAATTGGAATTAATAAAATTGCTAAATATATGATTGATTTTTTTAACATGGTTAAAAATCCATTTTTATCGTCGCTATTTCTCATATTAGCCATAAGTGGATATGCTACGCTGGTAACGGATGTAGTAATTATTGTATTAATAAATATGATTAGCTTTTGTGCGTAATCTAAAGCAGAAACCGATCCTGCTGCTAAGCTTGAAGCGATATATTTATCAACAACCATATTGAGCGAATTTGCACCTGCTCCAATAATTACTGGCATTATTAAAATTATAATTTCTTTTAATCTGCTATCTTTAAAGCTAATGAAAAATTTATACTTATATCCATGAGTTATGAGTGAAGGTACTTGAACAGCCACTCTAAAGAAATTTCCTATAACATTAGCAATTGTTAATCCTAGAATATCATAATTTTTAAATAATAATAAATATAATATCATAGGTAAATTAAAAAACAAACCTAAAATGGATGGAATGACAAAATCTTCATTTACTTGTAATAATGCTGTAAAACATGCATTAATAGACAAAAATAAAATATTAATAAGAGTGATTTTTAATAAGCCTGTAGCTAACGTTCTCGTTTCTTCTGAAAATTTAAATATATAAACTATTTCCTTTGAAAAAATACTCGTTATAATAAAAAG
>JAEZKY010000359.1 GCA_023435985.1 Bacillota bacterium
ACAAAAGCAGCAGAACAAGGGAAAGCTAAATATCTTTATGTAAGTTTAATACTTATAGGGATTGGCTTTAATATAAAATTGCTGGAAGCCTATATGATTGGACCAGCTATTTATATAACATATCTTCTTTCTACAACTATCTCATTTAAGAAGAGAATAGGTCATCTTGTTATTGGAACAGTAATTTTATTTGCAGTATCCCTATCATGGGCTGTAATAGTAGATTTGATACCAGCAAAAGACAGACCTTTCATAGGTAGTAGTACAGATAATAGCGTTCTGGAACTTATAATTGGGCATAATGGCTTAGAACGATTAGGTTTAAGTGGGCGAAATAAGGGAGGAGCTGGAGGAAATAGAGACGGTGGAAATAGGCCGACACAAGATTTTGAAATGAATAGATCTGGAAATTCAAGTACTAGTGAGCAAATGGTTCAAGATGGCACTAATAGAAGGACTCAGGGAGGTATGCCTAGTGAAAGACAAGGTGGAAATGCTCAAGGTATGCAAGGCAGAACTATGGATGATAATAATCAAGAAGATGGAAATAATCGAGGAATGCAAAATGCTCAAAATAGAAATAGCGGACAAGATGGCAATAATATGCAGCAACCTAGTTGGGGAATGCAGGGTGGTGGACCAGGGGGACAAGGCGGTATTCAAGGTTCTTTTGGAGGAGAAACTAAGGCAGGCATTACAAGGTTATTTACTAAAAATAGCTTATCAGATCAGATAGTATGGTTTTTACCGCTTGCGTTATTAGGATTCTTAGCTGGAGCTATAAAAGAGAAATTAAGATTTAAGTTAGATAATAAGAGAAAATTATCATTAGTATTATGGATTATATGGTTAGCTCCTGAATTTATATACTTTAGCTTTACGACAGGCTTATTTCATCCGTATTATTTAACAATGATGGCTCCACCAGCAGCAGCTTTGGCTGGAATTGGAGTTTCTACCATGTGGGAGTTTTATAAAGAAGACAAGTATAAAGCATGGCTTTTACCAATAGCTTTTGCTATAACTGGTGCAGTTAATATGATGATGCTTTCATATTTTACAAGTAACCTATCAACTATTATTAGAAATGTTATTTCAACAGCATTAATATTGTGTTTTGCAGCTTCAGCTATATTAGTTATACTAAGTATCTTAAGTCTTATTAGTAAAAAAGATTATGCGAATCAAGAAGAAAATAAATATATGAAGTTCAAAAAAGTAATAACAGCAATAGCAACAATAAGTATTTTAGTAACACCGTTTATTGGTGCAAGTGCAGCAATAACACATAGCGTGAACAGTACTATTCCTACTGCTGGATTAGAACTTCTTTCAAGCGGAGGAAGAGGAAACCTTAATGGAATGTTTTTGGGTGGAAGAGATAATGTAGATAATTCAAAGCTTATTGATTTCTTAAAAAATAATAAAACAAATGAGAAATATCTACTTGCTGTGTCATCTTCACAAAGTGCTGATAACATAATAATACAAACTGGTGAGTCAGTTATGGCTATTGGGGGATTCTCGGGTTCTGATAATATACTTACTTTGGATGAATTTAAGAAAATGGTTAAGGATGGAGAAATTAGATACGTATTATCAGGTGGCAGAGGTCCAGGAGGAAGCAATGAGATTATGAAATGGGTAACTGAAAATGGAAAAGCGGTTCTAGAAAATGAATATAAGGATACTACTTCAAATAAGCAAAATGGAGATTTAGGTATTGATAAATCAAATGATCAAAATAATGATATGAATTCAAACCCCAATAGGCAGAATTTTTTGGGGAATAATTCAGAACAATTATATGATTTGAAAGATTTAGCAGATACTTTAAAGTAAAAGTATATTTAGAATATAAACTAGTTAAAATGGGGGGGAGTATTTGTCGTAACTCTTATAGCTTAGGAGTAGATTAACAAATACTAGCCTCTTTATTTTAATAATTTTGCTGAAAGGAAACAGAACAATGGAAAATAGCAGATATAAGAAATATATATTTAGAGTTTTTTTGATATTTGTGTTGGTATTATCAACAGTTACATGTGTATATGCTCTTCAAAATTATCAAGTTAATAACAGTAATACAATTATGCAAAATAGGCAATTAAATTTTGGCGGAAATAAGTATATTTCTAATGATGATCAAGGTGTGCCTGGAAATCAATCTATAGCACAAGATGAAGCAAATTCAGATAGTGATAGTGAAATGCAGATCAATAAAGGAAATGGAAACAAAGATATGAAATCGCAAAATGGAGGGGGAAGATCTGGCAATAATAATCAAAATAATCAATCAGAACAAAATAGAAATAATCAAAATTACTCTGACAATAATCAAAGAGAAAATAATAAAAATAGACAGCCAGGACAGTTTGGAGGAAATATGCAAAGAGGCGGTGGTGAAGATACTAAATATGTTCCAGCACTTAGCATATATGGAGGAATATTTTTAGCATTATCTTGTTTAGCATATTATCTATTTAGACGTAAAAGGTTAGAAATTAGTTTAAAAGATGAAAAATGCTTAGTATTTACAATGTTAGCAGTAGGTTTTCTATTAAGAGTTGCAGCAGCAACACTTATGCAGGGCTTTAGTGGTGATATAACTTTATTTAGAAATTGGGCAGAATCTGCAGCAAGTAGTTTTTCTAATTTCTATGCTAGTGCTAGGCAGGCAGATTATCCACCTTTATATATATATATATTAGGACTAATAGGAAAAATTGCAAGTTTATCTAGTGTTAATCCATATTATACCTTGATACTAAAAATGCCATCAATAATAGCTGATGTTATTACATCATATTCTATATATAAACTTGGAAAGAAATACTTGAGTTCATCAATAAGTATTTTATTAGGAGCATTCTATGCTTTTAATCCAGCAGTATTCATTGATTCTACATTTTGGGGACAAGTTGATTCCTTTTTTACATTGCTAATTGTTGTTGCATTGTATTTATTATCTGAAAAGAAGTATAAATTATCATCAGGAATGTTTGCGGCTGCAATACTTATGAAACCACAAGGCATAATATTTCTTCCAATACTTTTCTTTGAATTAGTGAGGCAGAAAAAAGTAAAGAACTTTGTATATGCAGCATTTTCAGCATTTATTACTGCAATAATAATAATAATACCTTTCTCACTAAATACACAAAATCCTTTATGGATTATTAATTTGTATACAAATACTATATCAGAATATCCATATGCCTCAATGAATGCATTTAACCTTTTTGGTTTAATTGGAGGAAATTACAAAGACTATAATACTGAATTATTTTTGATAAGTTATCATACACTAGGAATGATATTTATTGTTCTAACAACATTGATTGGCTGGTTTATCTATATAAAAGGAAATAATAGAAGATATGTTTCTGCAGTAGCTTTGCTTCAAATAGCAGGAGTATTTACTTTTTCAGTTGGAATGCATGAAAGATATCTATTTCCGGCAGAAGCATTAGCAATTTTAGCGTTAATATATCTAAAAGACAGAAGATTTTTTCTATTAGCAATAGGATTCAGTATCACTAATTATGTTAATATTTCTACAGTTTTGTTTAGAAACAATACATCAATCTTTAATAATTGTCTTGAAATTACTTCAATAATAAATATATTACTGGTTGCATATTTATTAAAGGTTCTTTTTGATAATGCTGTTAGAAAGTTTTCTTTAAGATTTGACAAAGAGGAGAGTGAAGCACTATGAAAGTACGAAAGGCAGTAATACCGGCAGCAGGTCTTGGAACAAGATTTCTGCCAGCTACAAAAGCACAACCAAAAGAAATGTTGCCAATAGTTGATAAACCTACTATTCAATATATAGTAGAAGAAGCTGTAGCTTCAGGTATTGAGGAAATATTAATAATTACAGGTAGAAACAAAAGAGCAATAGAAGATCATTTTGATAAGTCGGTGGAGCTTGAAGATGAACTTGAGCATGCACATAAAAAAGAATTACTTAATCTTGTGAAAGATGTAGCAAATATGGTAGATATTTATTATATACGTCAAAAAGAACCAAAAGGTCTTGGAGATGCAATAAAGCATGCTAAAACTTTTGTTGGAAATGAACCTTTTGCAGTAATGCTCGGAGATGATGTTGTTGATAATGAAGTGCCATGCCTTAAGCAGTTAATAACTTGCTACGATCAATACAAAACTTCCATATTAGGAGTACAGGAAGTTGAAGAATCAAATGTATCTAAATATGGAATAGTTAAGGGAATAGAAATAGAAGAAAGATTGTATAAAGTTAGTGATATGATAGAAAAACCTAAGATAGAAGAGGCTCCATCTAATATAGCCATTCTTGGAAGATACATAATAACGCCTGATATATTTGATATATTAGAAGTAACTAAGCCAGGCAAAGGTGGAGAAGTGCAACTAACTGATGCATTAAAGGAATTAGCAAAACATGAAGCAGTATATGCTTATTGTTTTGAGGGAAAAAGATATGACGTTGGAGATAAGTTAGGTTTTTTGAAAGCAAATATAGAATTTACTTTAAAACGTGATGACTTAAGAGAAGGTTTTATAAATTATCTGTTAAGTTTAAGAGATAAAAATGGCATGGAAAGAGAAGAAATGAAGAGTGAACTCTAGAAATAAGTACAGAGTAATAAATCATTATATGAAAAAAGGAAATCTACGGATTACTATGGTAATACGTGGATTTTTTTCTATATTAATTATTTGTTAGTATATAATAAATAATTAATATATGATATAGTTTACATAGTGTTTAAAATATCAATTTGCCTTATTAAAAGTAAGGAAATGAAAAATTAAGGGGGATTATTTGTGAGCTATTGGAAAAATAAATGTGTCATTGTTACAGGAGGTACTTCAGGTCTAGGGAAAAGTTTGGTCTTAAAATTAATAAGCATGGGAGCTAAAGTTGCACTCTGTGGCAGATCGCAAGAAAAAATGAAGTATGTTTTAGAGGAAATCACTGAAGAAGAAAAGAAAAATATATTTTATGAAAACTTTGATATTACAGATGAGAATAGGATTGTAGAATTTGTTAAAAATGTAGGAGAAAAATTTGGTACAGTAGATGTGTTGATTAATTGTGCGGGAGCAAACACTGCAAGAGGCTTAGTGGAAAGTATCAAAATCGAAGATATGAATTTAATGTTAAAGGTGAATACTATAGCACCACTAGTATTTATAGAGGAGTGCTATAAGTATATGAAGGTGAAAAAAGAAGGGTTAATTATAAATATACTTTCAACATGCTGCTTATTTTCAAATGAAGGTAATGGAGCTTATACAGCAGCTAAAAGTGCTTTAGATGGTTTGACTAAAGTGTTTAGAAAAGAGGCGAGAAAAAATAATATAAGAGTATGTTCTGTATATCCAGGTGGAATAAATACTCCATTTAGAGATCAGGAAAGAGAGGACTATTTAAGCTCAGAAAATACTGCAGATACAATATTAAAGACACTAGATATAGATACGAGTGTTGCTTTAGATGAAATTGTATTAAGACCATTTGTAGAGACAAATTATTCTTAAAATAGAAGACACACTTAAAAAGCTGCAATATTCAAAAAATGAATTTGCAGTTTTTTATTGTCTATAATAAAAAAGGCTTAAATACGAGAAAATTTTATGATGAAATTAAAAAATATGTTTAGGTGCAGGATTTATCGAGATTTTTAAGTAAATTTACTAATGAGTTATTAAAAAGGTACCAAAAGTGGTATTCTATATTGTATTATATAGTGGAAATACAGTTATACCATATCAATGAAACTTATAAAGTAGTCACCGGTGCAAGATTGATAAGATAAGTTGATATTTATAAAGTTAGAGGAGTGACAATATGAATAAAAACTTAAAAAAAGTGATTGCAATTGCGCTCACAGTTAGTGCATTCAGCGCTGTTGTACCAGGGACAAATTTTGGATTAATAACTACAAAGGCCTACGCAGCTAGTGGGGATTTAACTAGTATAAAATTAAAGACATCAGATGGAAGCACAATAAAAACTTATGATGACGATGATTATAAAAGCAAAAATGAAATAGATGATAATGAATTAGAGAATGAAGATACTTATTATGCAAAAACTTCATCAAGTACAATAAAAATAACTACAAAGGGCGTTAGTTCAAGTAATGTTAGAATATTTAAAAGTAAGAGCAGTTCAGCAAAAGGTATTAAAACAAGTAGTTCTATTGATTTATCAGAGGATTCAACAACAACACTTACTATAAGAACATATGATGATGATCCTGGAACTGTGAAGTATAGCGATGATTCCTATACTAGTCAATATATTATAAAAGTAAAATGCACTGCAACTTCTTCAGATAATGAAGATGAGAATGATGATGATGTATACTTAAAGAGCCTTTCTTTAAGTGATGGAGAGATTAGTTTTTTAAAGTCTACTTCAACTTATAATATAAATGTAGCTGAATCTGTAGATGAAGTTACAATCACGGCAAAGCCTGATTGTGATAGTGATGAATATGATGATTATACAGTTAAAATAGACGGATCAACAGTTGATGAAGACGATAAATTTAAAAAGACAGTATCGTTAGATAAAGGTAATAATGAAATAAAAATAACAGTTGAAGAAGATGATGATGATAATAAAAGAACATATACATTAAATATAACTAGAGGTAACACAAATAATAACAATAACAATAATAGTAATAATGAAACTGGTACTACAATTAAATCTAATCAATGGGTGTTAGTAAATGGACAATGGCAATATAATGATACTTTAGGTAAACCAGTAAAGAATATGTGGATAAATAATTATTATCTTAAATATGACGGAAATATGGGAACAGGCTGGCAGTATATCAATGGAGATTGGTATTACTTGGGCTATGATGGAACTATGAAAAAAGGCTGGCAATTTGTAAATGGAAGCTGGTATTATTTAGATCAACAAGGAAAAATGCTCACGGGCTGGTTTAAAGATGTTAATGGAAAATATTATTATTTATATACTAATAGTGGAGCAATGGCTTACAATACTATAATTAATGGATATAAAGTAGGCTCAGATGGAGCGTGGATTAAATAATAAAATAATGCTATATAGCAGCACTTAAAAAGGTATCTTTTGGATTATAAAAAAAGATACCTTTTTTATATATAAATAATACTAATATTATAGTAATATATCCTTTAGAAACATAGAAGAAATATGTATAATAGTATATAGTTACAAATAACTAGAAGTAAATTAGTAAAATTTTGCTTAAAGTATATATTAAGACTTAGTAGAAATATGGAGGGGATTTGATGAAAGTAGTAAATTCAAAGTTTTTGGCAAACAGCAAACCTATTATTTGCAAGTTAATAAGTATGCTATCTAAAAATTATGAATATGTTTCGGTATTAGGAACAGATATAAATGGAAAAAGTTTTAGAGTTTCTAAAACAGATATAGAAGTAAATGATTGTATGCTAACTGAACGAGGGTTTGTCGTTAGAATACATAATGGAATAAATTACTCAGAATATTCATTCAATGAAATAAGTGAGGAAAACTTAAATTCTATTGTAAAATATATTAGTACAAAGCTCAATAAAGTTTCTAAGGATATCTCTATAAATTCATATGAAGTTATAGAAGAGAATGAGATTAAAGATGTTTTTTTGGGTGAAGTTAAAATAAATCCAGAAGAAATAGGTTCAGATATAATCATAAAATCTTTGGTAGAGATAAAAGATAATACATTAGCTTATTCAGATTTAATTGTAAATGTTGATGTTATTTATAATACTTATCATATTTCAAAGTTATTCATGTCTAGCAAGAAAGAGTTAGAACAGTCATATATGCTAGGAGAAGGCTATATCTTTTCTATAGCTAGAAGAGATGAAAAAACAAAATATTTCTTTAAACCTTTCTCAGGATTAAAAGGCTTTGAAATACTTGATGAGCTTAAAGTAGAATATAAGGATGTTGCAGAAAAAAGTATAAATCTATTAAATGCCAAAACTGTTGAACCAGGAGAATACGAGGTTATATGTGCTCCAGATGTATCGTGTTTAATTGCTCATGAAGCTTTTGGACACGGTGTTGAAATGGATATGTTTGTGAAGAATAGAGCTAAGGGTGCAGAG
>JAEZKY010000176.1 GCA_023435985.1 Bacillota bacterium
TAGGAGACTCCCCATATCAGTCATTTTCGGCATTTGCTGGAAATCCTTATTTCATTGATTTGGATATTTTAAAAGAAGAAGGATTGCTAAAGAAAGAGGATTATGACTCTATAAATTTTGGAGAAGACCCAGAAGATATAAACTATGGAGTAATATTCACAGAAAAATTTAAAGTGTTAAGGAAAGCATATGAGAATTTCAAATTAAATAAGAGCATAAATTTAGAGAAGTTTGAAGAAAAAGAAGCATATTGGCTCGAGGATTACGTACTGTATATGTCGGTAAAGAAACAGTTTGATTTAAAAAGCTGGCAAACATGGGATGAGGACATAAGATTGAGAGAGTCAGGAGCTATAGATAAATATAAGAATTTATTAAGTGATGAAATAAATTACTGGAAGTTTTTGCAATATGAGTTTTATAAACAATGGAATGAATTAAAATCATATATAAATAAGTTAGAAATCGAAATAATAGGAGATATGCCTATATATGTAGCAGAAGATAGTGCAGATGTTTGGGCGAATTCCGAAGCATTTCTTCTTCATAAAAAAACATTAAAACCACTGAAGGTTGCTGGGTGCCCACCAGACATATTTGCAGCTACAGGTCAATTGTGGGGGAACCCAATTTATGATTGGAATTACATGGAGAAGACGAATTATAAATGGTGGGTAGATCGTATAAGGCAGAGTTTGAATTTATATGATGTACTCAGAATAGATCACTTTAAGGGCTTTGAATCATATTGGTCAATTCCTTATGGAGATCCAACAGCTGAGAAGGGAGAGTGGGTTAAAGGTCCTGGGAGGAAAGTATTTGATGTAATAAAAGCTGAATTAGGAGATGTAAATATAATTGCAGAAGATTTAGGGACTTTAACAGAAGAAACTATAAAACTTAGGAATTACACTGGTTTTCCAGGAATGAAAATACTAACATTTGCATTTGATTCAGATAGTGAAAATTCTTTTTTACCTCACAATTATGAAAAAAATTTTATTGTTTATACAGGAACTCATGATAATGATACAGTTAGAGGCTGGATGGAAACAAGTGCTCCAAAGGAACAGGTTAAAAAGGCAATAGAATATCTAGGTTTAAATAAAGAAGAAGGCTATAATTGGGGATTTATAAGAGGAGCTTGGAGCAGCACTGCAGATGTAGCGATAGGGCAAATGCAGGACTTCTTGAATCTTGGCAATGAAGCAAGAATTAATTTACCATCCACCATCGGATATAATTGGCGTTGGAGGGTAAAAGCACGTTTATTTACAAATGACTTAGCTGAAAAAATTTATAGAATCACTAAACTTTATGGGAGGTTAAAGAAGAGCCATTAACTAGTTATAAGTTATGAGCTTATTAAAGAAAGCCACAGGATTTTCAAAAATATATGTTTTTCAAATTCCTCCAAAGGAGGGATTTCAGCCTGAACTCATAACTTATAATTGAGGGCAGGCAGTATAATCTAAAAATTACAAGTAATAAATCAAGTACCTGAGCTGCTTATAGATAAGTTGGAAAGTTCATTATTCACAAAAAATAGTACTAATTAATGTATTATTTGTAACATTATATTAAATATGCTAATATTAAAATTATTACGATAGAATAGAGGAGAATTATGAAGGTTACGATTAAAGAAGTAGCGAAGGAAGCAAATGTATCTCCGTCAACAGTATCAAGGGTTATATCGGATAGTTCGCAAATAAGTGAAGAGACTAAGGAGAAGGTTAGAGCTGCAATAAATAGATTAAAATATAGGCCAAATGCAATTGCTAGAAGTTTAGCTAACAAGAAAAGCAGGATCTTAGGTGTGGTTTTGCCAAGTGAAGCTCAAGATTTAATAACCAATGCATTCTTCGTTCAGGCAATGAAAGGAATGAGCGTTTATGCGCAAAATAAAAAATATTATATTTCGTATGCATTTAGTGAAGATGAAAAATCAGAGTTAGAGTATATAAATAATTTTATTACAAGCAATTTAGTTGACGGTATATGTTTATTACGTGCTAGAGAAGATGATAAGTGCATTAAATATCTTAAAAATGCACAATTTCCATTTGTGGTAATAGGAAGACCAGAAGAGTCAGATGGTATGCTATGGGTGGATAATGATAATTTTCAGGCCGCTTACAATTTAGTAAAGGAATTAATAAAAAAAGGGCATAAGTCAATTGCTTTTTTGGGTGCAAAGAAAGAATGGAATGTGACAAAAGATAGATATAAAGGATTTAAAGCTGCATGTGAAGTCAATGGTATAACAATACAAGATGAAAGCGTTATAATGGTTAAGGATTTTAATGAACAAGAGGGTAGAAATGGAACTATAAAATTATTAAAAAATGTAACTCCGACAGCTATAATAGTTGAAGATGATATACTAGCATTTGGGACACTTAAGATTCTCAAGGAAAGGGAAATTGAGAATATTGATGTGGTAGGATTTAATAATAGCCCGTTAGCTGAGTTCCAAATACCTTCATTATCATCGGTGGACATTAATGCTTCGGAACTTGGATATTATGCGGCAAAGATTCTAATTGATTTTTTGGAGAATGACAAAGCATCACCCAATCATTATATTATTGAGTCCAAACTTATAAGAAGAGCATCATTTTAAATTAGAATAGATAGATTATTTAATTGGCAAGAAAAAAGCAATCGGTTGCATTAGATGAACATGAAAATAAAAAATATTCATCATTGCTTAAGGAAATAAGTTAATTTATGTTGATATTATGCATAATATGTTAGTACTTGTATAAAGATAACTCAAAGTCTGAAATTTGGGGGATAATATTATGAAGAAAAGAAGTGAAGGGCATAGAAAAAAGAGTTATTTAACAAGTGTCATTTTAATTTGTTTAAGCTTATTAAGCATAAGTGGGCTTGGCTATTACTTAAAGATGCAAGGAGTTAAAAGTAATAACGTTCATGTTGAAATAGATAGTCAAATTAGTAATCCAATAGAAGAAAATATTAAAGAAGAACCTGAAAAAAAAGAGGTTATAATTTCTTTTGCTGGAGATTTTACGTTAGGAACGGATTCTAAGTTTGCATATGATGGAAGTTTACCAGCTGCATTTATAAATAGTGGGAAAGATTATTCTTACTTTATGCAAAACGTATCTTCTGTATTTAGTAAGGACGATTATACCTTAGTAAATCTAGAAACTACACTTACAGATTCTAATATCAAGACTATTAAACAAGGAGAAGTATATTATAATTTTAAGGGGCCTAAAGAGTATGCTAAGATTCTTACAAATGGTTATATCGATGGTGTTACAATAGCTAATAATCATATTTATGATTATGGGAGTCAAGGAATAAATGATACTATAAATACATTAAAAGAAAATAATATTGATATTTGCGGAGAGGGTTATAAAATTTTAAGAGACATAAAAGGTGTTAAATTTGGTTTTTTAGGCTATACTGGATGGCAGTATTCAGATGAATTAAAAGCAAAAATTGTTAATGATATTAATGAATTGCGAGCTAAAGGGGCAACTGTAATTATTCCATATTTTCATTGGGGAATTGAAAGGGTATATGAGCCAGATGATGTTCAACAAAAATTGGCCAGATTTTCTATTGATAGTGGTGCAGATGCAGTGATAGGTTCACATCCACATGTGATTCAGAGAATGGAAAATTATAAAGGGAGGCTTATAGCATATTCAATGGGAAATTTCTGCTTTGGTGGAAATTCAAATCCAGCGGATAAAAGAACATTCATACTTCAACTTAAGGCCAATTTAGAGAATGATAGATTAATAAATTTCGAATACAAAGTCATTCCAGCTATGATTTCTTCAAGAAATGATAAAAATGATTATATCCCAACTTTAGCAACTGGCGAAAATAGAGCAGATATATTAGAAACATTAAATAAATTATCGCCAAGCTTAAATAGCAACATTGGAGATAAATTTTTTTACATAAAATGAGAAAGTAATAAGTAATAGGGTAATTATAGAAGACTATTTTAAAATAAACAAAATTTATTTTAAAATAGTCTTCTGTAATTTAAGAAAAATTTAATGTTTTGTTAAGGCTTATATTAGATTGGTAATGATATACTAAAGGCGTCGCGTGGAAATTGTATACAAGCATTATGTGATGAAAGATAAGGGTAAAATACATTGAATAATAAGTAAAAGACAATAAAGATTGTTATTAATTATTATTCATGGATTAAAAGTCTGGGGGAAATAAAGGATGCCAAAGTTAAATATTAAAAAATTGAGGCCTAAAGGTATTAGCATTAAAGGATTAAAGCTAAAAAGGAAACCTAGTAAAAAAATAGTAGTGTTAAGTACAATATTTGTAATAGCTGCAGCCATAATAATATGGAAGTTTGTTATACCTAAACCAGCAGTAGCTATTAAATGTACGGCTTTATCAAAAGGAAAAGTGATAAATAGTGTAAGTGTTTTAGGAGAAATAAAGAGTAAAGATTCTACTAATATATATAGCACAATAAATAATTCAATTAAAGAGGTAAAAGTCAAAGAAGGAGATAAAGTTAAAGCAGGAGATGTATTAGCAATATTAGATTCAGCAGATTTAGAGAAAGATATTGAACAGTCAATAGCAGTAGCAGATGCAGAAGAAGCTGGTAATAGAGCGCAGACAGATACGACTCAAAAAACGTATGAGGATGAGCTATACTTACATGATAATAACTTGAATTCAGATATAAAAAATGCAGAGGAGGGTTTAAATGTAGCAAAAATCAACCTTGATGATAAAAAAAAGACGTATGAAAAAAATGAAGCATTATTTAATGCAGGAGCAATTACAGAAAGTGATTTTGATAAAGCAAAAATAGATTTTGATACTGCAAATTCAGAGTATGAAAAGGCGAAAGTAACATTAGAAAGTACTAAAACCAAAGCAGACCAGGCATTAAATACAGCTAAAGGTGATTATGAAACAGCGCAGGCTAAAAGCAGCGATAGAAGTAAACACATTGGAATTGAAAAGCAACAGCAGCAATTAGAAGCGTGTACAATTAAAGCAACTACTGATGGAACTGTTACAAGCGTGAATGCTGTTGTGGGAAATCCAGGGAGTGGAATACTATTTCAAGTGGAAGATCTAGATAATATAGAGATAACAATTCCTATTAAGGAAGTAGATATAGCAAATGTAAAGGTTGGACAAAGAGCAGAAATAAAAACAGATGCAACAGGAGAGGAAGTTATTCCAGGGGAAGTGATAAGCGTTAGTCCAGTAGCACAAAAAGGAAGTATACCTCAAACTCAGAGTAAATCTGATTCTCAAAGTGATCAAACAAGTTCAAGTTCTGATGGAGATTTTGAAGCGAAAGTTAAAATTAACGATACAAATGAAAATATAAAGGTTGGAATGAGTGCAAGGGTAAGCATTATCACAAGTGAAAAGTCTGATATTTATTCAGTATCATCAGAAAGTATAGTTGAAAATGATGGTAATAAAAGTATATATATAGCGGAAAAAAGCAGTAAAAAACCAAACGAGTATATAGTTAAGGAAGTACCAATAAACACAGGGCTTGAATCTGATTTTAATGTAGAAATTTCAGGTGATGGAATTCTAGATGGAATTATGGTTATTAATGATCCTACGACCTGCAAGATCGGGGAGAAAGTACGAATAGATCAGAGGTGAGTATATTGGGTGAAAGTATAATAGAGATGAAAAATATTGTCAAAAGTTTTTATATTAATACTCCTAATGAGCTAAATATTCTTAAAAACATTGATATAACAATAAATAAAGGTGAATTCGTAGCTATTGTAGGTGCATCAGGTTCAGGAAAGAGCACGTTAATGAATATTATAGGAGCACTTGATAGACCTACGTCTGGAACATATATTTTGGATAGCACAAACGTTAATGAGAAAACAGATAATGATTTATCGAAGGTTAGAAACAAACAAATAGGTTTTGTGTTTCAGACGTATAATTTAATACCAAGAAGTTCAGCATTAAAAAATGTTGAATTACCGATGCTTTATTATGGAATGAATAAGCATGAGAGGGTTGAGCGGGCAGAAATGCTCTTAGAACTTGTAGGGATGAAAGATAGAATGAAACATCTTCCAAATGAATTATCTGGAGGGCAAAAACAAAGAGTTGCAATTGCACGTGCTCTGGCTAATGATCCAAGTATAATATTAGCGGATGAACCAACAGGAGCTCTTGATTCTGCAACAGGGAGATTAGTTATGGATTTATTTCACAAGGTTCATGAAGTGGAAGGAAAGACAATAGTATTCATAACACATAACTATGAACTTGCAGAAGAGACAGAGAGGATTATAACATTAAAGGATGGAAAGATAGTATCAGAAAGACTTAATGATAAGTATATTAAAAGATTTCCAAATGGTGAAGAAATATGTTCATAAAGGAGAATATACTGCTTGCAATAGCAGGAATAAAATCAAGCAAAATGCGTTCGCTATTAACTATGCTTGGAATTATAATAGGAATATCTTCTGTTATAGGTATTGTATCTATTGGAAGTGCAATTACTGCAAAGGTATCGGGGGAATTAGATAAATTAGGTGCTAATAATATGCAGGTTTATGTAAGAGAAAAAAGCACATATGGTTCTAATCAAGGGGATTCAGGCAAGAGACCTGATGATAGTGATCTTTTATCTTTAGATCAAATAAATGCAATCCATGATGCTTTTTTTGATAGGATAAGCAGTATAAGTATATCAGCACAAGATGGAAGCGGGAAAGTAAAGGATGGATATCTATATGCTAATATAGCAGCTGTAGGAGTAAATGATGGTTTCAAAGATGTGAACAATATAAAGATGCTTAGCGGAAGATTCATTTCAGATAAAGATGTTAAGGGAATAAAAAAGAGCGCTGTAGTTTCCGAAAAGCTTGTTAATAATATATTTAAGGGAAAATCAGATCCTTTAGGTAAAGAAATTAAGGTTTATATACAAGATAGTATTGAGACATATGTTATTGTTGGAGTTTATAAGTATGAACCGCCATCATTTCTAGAGGGAGGTGGATCTACAGCAACCGAAAAAGATATACAGACGGATGTATATATTCCTGTAACAACGGGCAAGGTTAATCAAACAAATAAAAATTATTCTTATTTTATGATTAAACCTAGCTCTAATACTGATGCAGATAAGCTAGTTAAAGATATAAAGAAATACACGGATAAATTATATAAGAGTAATAAATATTGGGAATTGCAAGTTTCAAATCTTAAAAATGAGGCAGAATCAATTACTTCGGTAATAGGGATGATATCTATGGGTATATCCGTAATTGCTGCCATTGCTCTGCTTGTAGGAGGAATAGGAGTAATGAATATAATGC
>JAEZKY010000196.1 GCA_023435985.1 Bacillota bacterium
AATCTAATGCAATATATTGTGGTTTTACTATTTCTGCGATAGTACCTAATTATTATTTAAATGATAAAAATTTATTAATGAATTGTTCAATGTGCACTAAAACATTGTTGAAAGAAATTATAGAATAGATATGTATTTTTTGATACTATTAGTTTGACGAAGATGTCTTTAATATTTATAAAGACATCTTTTATACTTATGTAGGTTAAAATGAAGATAGAATAACGCTTAATAATATGGGAGGAATTGAACATGAAATTTAATTACAACTTACCGGTAAATTTATTATTCGGAAGAGGAACAAGCAATGAAATAGGAAAAGAAGTGGCTAAATACGGTAAAAAAGCTCTTATTGTAACAGGAAAAAGCAGTACTAAAAAGAGTGGATTACTTGATAAAGTGATAAATTTATTAAATGACGCGAAAATAGAATATGAAATTTTTGACAAGGTAGAGCAGAATCCTCTCACAACAACGGTATATGAAGGAGTAGAGATTATAAAAGATACTGGCTGTGATGTTATTTTGGGGCTTGGTGGTGGAAGTATTATGGATGCTGCTAAAAGTATAGCATTTTCAGCCAAAAATCCTGGAGATATATCAGAATATATATTTGGTATAAAACAAGGAAACGAAGCACTTCCTATAGTTTTAGTTCCAACAACATGTGGAACAGGGAGTGAAGGAAACAGTTTTTCAGTTTTAACAAATCCTGAAACTAAAGATAAAAAGTCGCTTAGAACAAATGCAATAATTGCAAAAGCATCAATTATTGATCCAGAACTAATGATAACAATGCCAAAGAGCATTCTTGCATCGGTTGGATTTGATGCGTTAGCACATAATATGGAAGCTTATGTGTCAAGAATAGGACAGCCATTGACAGATATGAAAGCATTTTATGGTATAAAGTTATTAGCTGACAATTTAATTAAAGTATATAATGACCCATCCGATTTAGAGGCATGGGAAAAAGTAACCTTAGCTAGTACTTTAGGTGGAATGGTAATTGGAGTAGCAGGAGTAGCAGCACCGCATGGACTTGAACATCCAGCAAGCGGGCTTTATGATATTGTTCATGGAAAAGGACTTGCAGCGCTTACACCTATAATTGTTGAAAAGTCATGGGAAAGTGATATTCAAAAATATACAGATATCTCAAAATTACTTGGAGGAGCAGATGCAAAGGACTGTGCTGATGCTATAAGAAGTTTTCTTGAAAAGATTAATTTAAAAATAACTTTAGGAGAGCTTGGAGCAAAAGAAAAGGATATTGAATGGATGGCGGAAAATTGTATGAAAGTATCGAAACCAAGTATAGCAAATCATCCAAAAGAATTTACATTAAATGAGATTAAGGATATTTATTATATGTCCCTATAAGAGTCTTATACTTTGTGCAGTGTGCACTAAAATATTGTTATTATGGATAATAGACTTATAAATTTTAATATGATAATATACATACAAGCAAAAAGTTTTTACAAAGTTAAAGAGAGTTTGTTTGGAAAAGAAGATTTTAATTTTAAGAAATCAATGATGAGAATGAAGGTCTTGAGATAAAATAAAAATAAAGAGTGTTGTTAGTTATATTTTAATTAAGTAAAGAAGAAATAATTACTTAAATAGATAGAAGAATACTAAATAGAAAAACATGCGTAATTTTTATTTGTTAAATGTATCTGAATAAAGCTTAAGATTAAATATTATGCACACTGCACAAAAAAAATGTTACTTATGGGCATAGAAATTATGAAGACATAATGATAATATTATTTTAATTTAAAATAGAACAATTTATATTAAATGCAAAGGCGCACTGAGATTAAAACAGTGCGCTTTTTTGTATTATAGAGGAATTGGAGTTGAGATTATGTATAAGGTTTGTGAATTGTCAAAAAAATATGGAGAATTAGAAGTATTAAAAAACATAAGTGTAGATATAAAAGAAGGCGAAGTAGTATGTATCATAGGACCATCAGGCTCAGGGAAAAGTACATTTTTAAGATGTTTAAATTTGTTTGAAGTTCCAACAGGCGGGAAAATGTATTATGAAGGAAAAGATATTATGGACAAGTCAATGGATTGCAGATCTCTTAGAGAAGAAGTGGGAATGGTATTTCAAAAGTTCAATTTATTTCCACTGCATACTGTTATAGAAAATGTTATGCTCGCACCAGTGCTAACAAAAAAGAAAAATAGAAAAGAAGCAGAAGAAATAGCATTGGAGCTTCTTAAAAAGGTTGGATTAAAGGATAAAGCAGATGTGTATCCTAAAACTTTATCAGGAGGACAACAGCAACGTGTTGCTATAGCAAGAGCATTGGCAATGGAACCAAAGATGCTTCTATTTGATGAACCTACATCAGCTTTGGATCCAGAACTAGTTGGTGATGTATTAGATGTTATGAAACAACTAGCAAAAGATGGTATGACTATGATAGTTGTAACACATGAAATGGGTTTTGCAAGAGACGTATCAGATAGAGTGATTTTTATGGATAAGGGATATGTGGTTGAAGAAGGAAAACCAAAGGATATTTTTACAAATCCTAAAAATGAGAGAACTAAGGAATTTTTATCTAGAGTATTAAATTAACAGAAATGTTTTAGTTAAGAAAAATAGTGAAAGTAAGCATAAGCTTTAAATATTAAAAACAATTAAGAAAAGGGGAAATTTTTATGAAAAAACTATGGAGTAAATTAGTAATATTAACGTTAATTGTAGTGAGTTGTGTTGG
This sequence comes from Bacillota bacterium, assembly GCA_023435985.1. Classification (GTDB taxonomy): domain Bacteria; phylum Bacillota; class Clostridia; order Clostridiales; family Clostridiaceae; genus Clostridium. The sequence goes on from JAEZKY010000196.1 coordinate 2,742, forward strand.
ATTAATGGCTGGTTGTGGTTCTGGAGGCAGCAGTGCTACATCAGCAAGTGGTAATTCAAAAGATACTTTGGCGGCAGCAAAAGAGAAAGGTGTATTAACGGTTGGTTCATCAAATGATGCACCATTTGCTTTTATTGATTCTAAGACAAATGAATTTACAGGAATTGATGCAGAAGTTATTCAAGAAGTTGCTAAAAGGCTTGGAATTAATAAAGTTGAAATGAAGCAGATACCATTTGAAAATTTATTAGTTGAATTAAATAATAATTCAGTGGATATGGTAACTGATGGAATGTATGTGAAAGACGAACGTAAAAAGCAAGCTTTATTTACCAATATATGGTATAAAGAAGGAGAAGCAGTTATTATACCTAAAGATTCAAAAATAAAAAGCAAAGATGATTTAAAAGATGCAGTAATAGGTGGGCAAAAAGGAACAGCATTTTTAGAAACAGCTCAAAAATGGCAAAAAGATGGTATAGTGAAAGACGTTAAAATATTTGGTAGTCAATCTGAGTTAATGTTAGCTGTAAACACTGGGAAAATAGATGGCTGCATTACTGATGGTGCAGTTGCAGGATACACATTATCACAAGATAGTAGCCTAAATTTAAAGATCTTATCACCATATAAAGCAGAAGCAGCCGGAATGATAGCAGCAGCAGTTAGACAAAAAGATACTGCTCTAGCAGATGCAGTTAATGAACAAATTGACGCAATGAAAAAGGATGGAACTATACTTAAGATTCTTGAGAAATATGGAATGAATGAAGATAACGTTGTATCAATTGAAGATGGTAAAACTTCAGATAAGTAATAATATAAGCTAAAAAAGAATCCACATGGAATGGATTCTTTTTTAGAAAAGGAGGCAGCATATATGGACATTTTATCTAAATTAGATTTTAACACTGCATTTAAATATTTAGTACCTTCTTTAGTAGATGGTCTTTGGATTGTAGTGCAAGCTACAATATTTGGATTTTTCTTGGCAATAATTATAGGATTATTTATTGCAATTGGGCGAGTTAGTAAAATAAAGGCTTTAAGAGGAATTTTAGTAGTATTTTTAGAGTTTATTAGAGGAACTCCATTATTAGTTCAATTAGTATACATGTATTATGTGGTACCATTATTATTATCTTTGGTTATACAAATTTGGAGTCCTGGATACCAATTTAAAATAAGTTCATTAGCGGCAGGAACTATTGGTCTTGGAATTAATTATGGCTGCTATATATCAGAAGTTATTCGCTCATCGATAGTATCAATAGATGGTGGGCAAACGGAGGCTGCATTGGCACTTGGGCTTACAAATAATCAAGCTTTATTTAAAATAGTTATACCTCAAGCTTTACGTAATTCAATACCTGTATTTGGAAATTATTTGGTGATGATGTTAAAGGATACATCACTACTTGCATATGTATCAGTCAGCGAGCTTTTATTGCGTACTCAAAGTTATGCTTCACAATCATTTTTAACTATTGAATCATATACAATTTTGGCAGGATTTTATTTGGTATTAAGTCTGCCGCTTTCTCAATTAGTAAAATTGGTGGAAAAGAAAATGCTTAAGTTTAACTAAACTAATTTAAATTTGATAAGCAATTAAGCATTGATTGATAAATTATTTTCGTTTGTATCATTGATTAGAAAAAAATTATAATCGAAAATCTAATAGTTTTATTTTAAAGAATCTTGCAAGGCTCGATTACCGTGAATTGTATATTTAAATAAGAGAATTAGATCAGATAATTGTAGCCAAAGCTTTATTCAAAATAATTGACTATAGATATCTGATCTTATTCGGTTTGCCTATATTATGTATAATATAAATTTTATGTAATTAACTCTTTTTTTATAGATAAATATATGATAAAAATATAATAAGCGTAAGCAATTATTTTGATGAAGCATATGAAAGAAAACAACAAGTTCAAATATGCAGGCGAATTGACTTGTTATTTTTTTGATAATGCCTAAGTAGAGGGTAAAGGTGAATTCTATGTCAATTTCGGTAAAAGATATACTTAAATTAGAGTCTTTAAAAAAAATAAATCTTGTTGCTGGAGAAGCGGGGCTGGAGAAAAGTATAGAGTGGATATACGTGGCGGAATGTTTTGAAGATCCATTGGAAGGGATCAAGTGGCTTCAAGGGGGAGAAATTATATTCATAACAGGCGTTGGAATTAAGGATAATGTTGAGTTATTACTAGATTTAATTAAAGGGATAAATGAGAAAAATGGATCAGGACTTATAGTAAACATAGGTCCATATATAAAAAAAATACCTAAAAAAGCAATAGAACTTGCAGATAAACTTCAAATGCCACTATTTACGCTTCCATGGGAAGTAAAACTGGTTGCGGTTTCTAGAGAGATTAGCAATGCTATAGTTTTATCTCGTATAGAAGAAAATTCACTAACTCATTTTCTTAGTAATATTTTATTTGGAGATGGAGAGATAGAAGGGGATGCAATACAGAAAGCTGCATATTTTGGTTATAACCTAGCTGGAGAATGCTGTATATGCGTTATAGACATTGACGGATTTGAAAGATATTTAAAGCTGAAAAAGTTAGAAGACGAAGTGAGCATTTCTAGAATTAAAATTACATTTAGGAAGATAGTACAAGATATATTAGAAAAACATGCATTAAAGGTACCTATAATTGATAAAGATGATGCAGTAATTTTCTTTATTAGATCAGAAGAAAACTGCATGAATAGATTAAATAGGGCACTAGTAGAAATACAAGAAGTGATAAAAAAGCGTATGGATGGCCTTTCTGTAAGTGTAGGTATTGGAAATCCTTATAAAGATTTAAAAATGATGAAGCAATCATTAAGCGAAGCAGAATTAGCCATTGATAGTGCAAAATGTCAAGGATTAGATGATACAATTACTAGGTATAAGGATATAGGAATCTATGGATTGCTCTTTAGTATTAAAAATAGAACTATATTAGAAAACTATTTTACAGAGGTTTTGGGAGAAATAAGCAGCAGTGATAATAAAGATAATAATTTAATTGAAATATTAGAAACATATTTAAATGAAAATTGCAATATTACAGCTACAGCAGAGAAGTTGTTTTTACATAGAAATACTCTTAAGTATAAGATAAAAAAAATAGAAGAGTTATTGAATTGTGATTTGCATAATTTTAATGACTGCATAAAAGTAAAAATTGCATTATATGTTAATACTGTATTGAAAAAATGATGTTTTATATATTATGGACAAAATTTTTATATCCTTTGGACATATAAAATATAAGAAGAATTTTATATAATGTGTAGAAATAAGAAATAAGAAATAAGAAATAAGAAATATTAAATGGGCAATGCTAGTCTATCACTTGTAGTGATAGACTTTTGTTTTTATAACTTTGATTAACAAAAATTTGAGGCAGATAAAGTAAGTATTATATTTAAATAAAAAAGCTGCTTTTAAGTGCAATCATTAGCTATTCCCATTTAATTATTAATTGAGTAAAGGGATGATTATATGGCAATTTTAGTGAAAGATATTTTAAAATTGGAGACTCTTAAGGAAATGAAACTTGTGGGTGGTAATATGGGTTTAGAAAAATGCATAGAATGGGTATATGTATCGGAATGCCTTGAGGATCCTTTAGAAGGAATTAAGTGGCTGCAAGGAGGGGAAATAGTTATTATAACTGGAGTAGGAATAAAAAGTGATAGCAGTGTTTTGACTAAGCTTATTGAGGGAATAAGCAAAAGAAGCGGAGCAGCGCTCATTGTAAATGTAGGGAGATACATAAAGGAGATTCCAAAGCAAGCTATAGAGAAAGCAGATAAGTTAGAGCTGCCATTATTTACATTACCATGGGAAGTAAGATTAGTTGAAGTTTCAAAGGAAATAAGCAACACAATCATATTAGCACGAATTGAAGAAAAATTCATGAATGATTTTCTAAATAATGTACTGTTTGGCCAAATGGATTTAGGTATAAATATAAAAGAAAAAGCAAGTTATTTCGGTTATAATCTCCAGGGTAGGTGCTGTATATGTATTATAAAGATAAACAACTCCAAAGGGGGTTCTAAGATGCAAAGTTTAGAAGATGAAATAAGTATTTCAAAAGTTAAGCTAACCTTTAGAAAATTAGTACAAGATACATTGTTGAAGTATTCATTAAAAGTTCCGATTATTGATAACGATGATGAAATAATCTTTTTAAATAGAGCGGAAGAAAATTCTATGAATAGGCTTAATAAAGCACTAATGGAAATACAAGAAATGATTAAGAGTCGTCATATGAATGGAATTTCTACGAATATTGGTATTGGAAATGGTTATGAGGATATGAATTTAATGAAGGATTCTTTTAATGAGGCTAAAATAGTTATTGATAGCTTAAAATGTGAAGGACTTACTCAAGTAATTAGAAAATATAGTGAAATTGGAGTATATAGTTTAATATTTGGTATTGAAAATAAAAAAATATTGGAGAATTATTGCAGACAGGTAATTGGACCAATTATTGAAAAATCAAATAAAAATAAAGATATTAGTTCTATTGAAATATTGGATATGTATTTAAATGAAAATTGTAATGTTAGTATAGCAGCAGAAAAATTGTATTTACATAGAAATACGCTTACATATCGAATAAAAAAAATAGAACAACTACTTAACTGTAATCTGCATAATTTTGAAGAATGTCTCAAAATAAAAATGGCTTTATATATAAGTAAAACTTTATAGAGTTTATTCTCAGAGCTAAGCTACAGAATGTTTTAGTCAAAATAGACAAAAACATTATAGTGCATGGACATAGAAAATGAGCAGAGAGAGTATTATTATATAGTCAAGCTAACAAATAGAAAAATAGTTCGGTAGACAAAGGGGTCTTTCATGAATATAAGCATGAAGGCTCTATTTTTATAAGGTTAGACAAGTAAATAATAAATTTAGTACATATAGAAGAAAAAATAAATCAATTGTATATTGACTTATTTATTTTAAAATATGTAAGGCATAGGGGGATTTAAAATGATAGAAGAATCAAATGTAAAATTAATAACTTCAATACCAGGACCTAAATCTAAGAAAGTATTTGAGGAAAGAAAAAAATATGTAGCAGATGGAGTTTCTGTATCAACTGAAATTGCTATAGCAGAAGCAAAGGGAGCGTTACTTAAAGATGTTGATGGAAATGTATTTCTAGATTTTGCAGGAGCAATTGGTGTTCAAAATGTTGGACATTGTGATGATGAAATAGTTAAAGCAATTAAGGAACAAGCAGAAAAATATATTCATCCAGGATATAATGTAGTAACATATGAGTCTTATGGAGCTTTAGCTAAAAAGTTAACGGAGATAACAGTAGGAGATTTTGAAAAAAAGGTTATGTTTGCAAACAGTGGAGCAGAAGCTGTGGAAAATGCAATAAAAATAGCTAGAACTTATACTAAGAAAACAGGAGTACTTTCAGCTACAGGTTCTTTTCATGGACGTACAAATATGACCATGTCAATCACAAGCAAATATAAACCTTATAAAAATGGTTTTGGACCATTTGCTCCAGAAACTTATAAATTTGATTATCCATATTCGTATAGGGCACCGCTTGGAGTTTCAGCTGAGGATTATGCTGATGAATGCCTTAGTAAATTAAAAACAGCTCTTAAAACTACACTTTCTCCGGATATGATAGCATGCTTAATAATAGAACCGTTGCAAGGAGAGGGTGGATTTATAGTACCATCTGCAAAGTATATGCAGGAATTACAAAAGCTTTGTAATGAAAATAATATAGTGCTTATAGTTGACGAAATCCAAGCAGGATTTGCAAGAACAGGCAAAATGTTTGCGCATGAACATTATGGTATTGAGCCAGATATTATAACTATGTCAAAATCATTAGCAGCAGGAGTTCCATTAAGTGCTGTAGTAGCTAAAAAGGAAATAATGGATTCGGCATGTGTTGGAGGAATAGGCGGAACATATTGTGGAAGTCCACTTGGATGTGTTGCAGCATTAAAAGTAATTGAGAAAATAGAAAAAGAAGATTTATGTGGAAAATCACAAAAGCTTGGTGAGTATATTACTGAAAGATTAAATCAAATGAAAGAAAAATATGATGCTATAGGTGAAGTTAGGGGTCTTGGCTCCATGATAGGGGTTGAATTCGTAAAAGATATAGCAACAAAGGAACCAGCAGCAGATATAGTTAAAGCTGTTATTAAAAAATGTTATGAAAAAGGAGTTATCTTCTTAAATGCAGGAATACTTGGAAATGTAATTCGTTTCTTACCTCCACTAGTAATGACAAATGAGCAAGTTAAATATGGAATGGATATATTAGAAGAATCAATTAAAGAATGTGTTTAAGTGTAAGTTAAAGAAATAAATGTATTGATTAGCCTATTAATGTACAATATATGATTTTTAAGGTTCATATTTCATATATTGTACATTAATTTATAATTATTTAATTTGTATATTTATATTGAAAAAAATGCCGATGTTGTAAAGAAATTTACATAAACTTAATAGACTTGTGGTTTATTGTATGATAACATTGATAATATAATAAAAACCTAATATTTTAAGCAAAGGCGCACCTAAAATAAATTTGGGCGTTTTTTTGTTTTATGATAAATAATACATATAAATAAATTCATATTGATACATTAAAGCTGCAATTGAAACTTTACATATAGTTAAATATTAAGAAATCTAGAATGAAAATAGTACAGGGATTTGGAGGTTACATATTAAATATTGAGGAATAAAGTTTTTATGGCATTTTTATAATTAATAAGTAAATGTTAAGTATTAATTGCAGCCTAAAATATATAATAAAACAAAGAAGGTGAAGAAATTATGAAAAGTATAAAAACACAATTAATTTCGATTTTCAGCATAGTATGTATAAGTTCTTTACTTATTGCAATGTGTATAAGCTGTTTTATTTCATCTAAAATGATATATAAGGAAACTGAATCTAAATATGCAAATCAGATAGAAGCTTATTCTGCAAAGATTGATGGTTATCTTAAGGTTCATGGGAATACAATAGATACGATAGATAATTACTTACAAACAATGCCTGACTTTGATAATGAAAAAATCCTTTCTTATTTAACAAATGAATTTAAAAATAATAAATCAACAACAGATATATATGTTGGACTAATGGATAAGACATTTTTAGATGGATCAAGCTGGGTACCAGCTGCAGATTTTGATTGTACTAAAAGAGGTTGGTTTACAGGAGCTATTAACAAAAATGATTTATGCTATGGTGATCCTTATTATGATCTTACGACAAATACAATGGCTGTTGCAGTTTCAAAGCCAATTGTCAGAGAAAATAAGGTAGTAGGTGTAGTTTCAATGGATATAGATCTAAAGGTTTTGGCAGAAACCATTAATGAATCTAGAAATAATGGTGGTATATATGGTTTTGCACTTGATAGCAAAGATAATATCGTAGCACATCCTAATGAGGATTATATGCCTAAAGAAGATAAATCAACAAGTATTGAAGATATACTCGGAAATGCTTTTTCAAATGCGGCACAAATAGAAAGCAGTGATGGAGTATACAGTACTAATAAAATAAAAGATTATGATGCTACAGATAGATTTATAATGTTTACTGCAATACCAAGTTCAGGTTGGAAAGTTGGACTTGCTATACCTTCTCAAATTTATAATTCTTCTGTTGAAATTTTAATTGGTACTTTTATTGCTATAATTGTTGTAGCGTCAATTGCAACATATATTTTAGGACATATGCTAAGCTTAAAAATAGCAAATCCTATATCTACATTGACAGGTATAATTGACGATGTTAAAAATTTGAAGTTATCTAATAGTGAATATGATAATAAACAAGGAATAGGCAAAACTTCAAGTAAAGAAATAAGTACAATCTATAAATCGGTAGATGGGTTAAGAGATAATTTGCTAAATATCGTGCATAAGTTACAAGGAGAATCTAACAAAGTAGTAGATGAAAGTTCAAATCTTTCTGATGTTGTAAATGAGAGCGTTGCCTCTATTGAACAAGTTTCAGCTACACTTTCAGAAATTGCACATGCAATTGAAATTGAAGCTCAAGATTCTCAATATGGTATAGAGCAACTTTCTAATCTATCAGATCAGATTAGTAGTGCAGCGAAAGATACTAGTACTCTAGAAAAACTTTCAGCTATAACCTCTGAGCATATTAATAATGGAGTATCTTGTATAGAATTTTTATCAAGCAAAATAGGAGATACAGCTTCAGCACAAGAAAAAGCAAATAAAAATGTATCAATTTTAGCTGAAAAATCAAAATATATTGGAGAAATAAGTAATACAATAAGTGAGATAGCAACTCAAACAAATTTACTTTCACTTAATGCTTCAATTGAAGCAGCTAGAGCTGGAGAGCATGGAAAGGGATTTTCAGTTGTAGCTAATGAAATAAAGAAACTTTCTGAACAAACAGCTGACTCCACAAAAAATATAATAGAAATAATAAATGAAATTCAGCAAGAAATTGGATTTACGAAATCCAATATGGATGTAGTTGAAAAATCAACAAATGAATACATTGAAAGTATGAATGAAACAAAAAGTGTATTTATGGAAATCAATGATAAAGTCAGCATTATGTCTAAAAGCGTTTCTAGTTTAGTAAATTCACTTAATAAGATTAATGACCATAAAGAAGAAGTAATTAAAAAATTCTCTGATATATCTGCAGCTACTGAAGAGACAGCTGTTTCATCTCAAGAAGTTTTAAATGTCATGGAAATTCAAGAAAATAATATTTCTGAGCTTAGTGTCTTAGCAGATAATTTAAATGAAATAACTTTATCATTAAACAGTATTATCGAAACTTTTCATATTAGTTAAGATGTGAATAGTAATTATGGAAATATGATGGTAAATTAATTGACAGGAAAATTTTCAAGTAGTAATATTAAATTGAAGCAAAGAAGCTCACAAAGTGAGAGTCTTTGCTTCTTTATTTATATTAGAAGAAAACTTTTTTACAAATAATTAAATTTGTTGTAGAGTTTTTTCAATAATAATGACTAAATTATAAAAACTCAAATATTTATTAGAAGGGAATAAATAGAATGAGTTATTGAGCTTAGGGAGGTAAATATGGTAGAAACAGTAGTGTCTTTAGGATTATCAGTTGATGAAAATTTAATAATTAAGAAAAATAGGCTGATTCCGGAAAAAGTTAATGGGAAAGAAAAACGAATATGTATTATTACAGGGCTTCATGGAGATGAACTTGAAGGACAATATGTATGCTATAAATTAATAAAAGAAATACAAGAAAACAAAGAATATTTGAACGGGATAGTAGATATATATCCATCGTTAAATCCACTTGGAATAGATACAATCCATAGAGGTATGCCTACATTTGATTTAGACATGAATAGGGTGTTCCCAGGATCTGAAAGCGGAGCTATGGCTGAACATGTTGCAGCTAGGATTATTGAAGATATAGGCAGAGCAGACATGTGTATAGATCTGCATGCAAGCAATATATTTTTGAGAGAAGTGCCACAAGTTAGAATAAGTGAAAATATGAAGGATAAATTAATACCTTATGCAAAGTTATTAAATATGGATTTCATATGGGTACAGCCAGAAGCAACTGTTTTAGAATCAACACTAACATATAATTTAAATAATAGAAATATACCAACACTGCTTGTAGAAATGGGAGTTGGTATGCGAATCACAAGAGAATATGGAGATCAATTGGTAGATGGAATATTTAAATTAATGAAAGAATTGGGTATTTGGACTGGAAAAGTTACTTCTGTAAGGGAGCCTATCATATCTGCTGAAAAAGAAGTGAATTTTGTAAATGCAAATACATCAGGAATATTCATGCCTTGCGTAAAACATTTAGCAGAAATAAAAAAAGGTGAGGAGATTGGTGAAATATTTAATTCACTAACTGGCGAAATACATGAAAAGGTTGTTTCACCTTGTGGTGGAGTAATATTTACATTGAGAGAATATCCAGTGGTTTATGAAGGTTCTCTTATTGCCAGGGTACTTGGAGGTGCAAAATGAGGAAGGAGATAATATATACATTAAAATCACCCCATAGGGATGATATGAGAATTACAGGGTATAAATTTGGGAAAGGTGAAAAGACAGCCTGCATAGTAGGAGCAATCAGGGGTAATGAAATACAACAGTTATATACTTGTTCTCAATTAATTAAAACATTAACTAAGTTAGAGCAGAGGGGAGCAATTTCAAAAGATCGTGAAATTCTTGTAATTCCGTGTGTAAATCCTCATTCTATGAATATAGGAAAAAGATTTTGGACAATGGATAATACTGATATTAATAGAATGTTTCCAGGGCAGCAAAATGGAGAAACAACTCAAAGGATTGCAAGTGGCGTTTTTGAGCAGGTAAAAGATTATCCTTATGGAATTCAATTTACAAGTTTTTATATGCCAGGTGATTTTATACCTCATATAAGGATGATGGAGACAGGATATCAAAGCCCAAGTCTTGCAAATTTATTTGGTCTTCAATATGTTATAATTCGTAAGCCTAAGCCATATGATACCATGACCTTAAATTATAACTGGCAGATGTGGGAGGCAAGCGCCTTCTCGTTATATACAAATGCTACAGACCAAATTGATGAAGTTTCAGCTAAACACGCAGTTGTTGCTGTATTGAGATTTTTGACAAGGATGGGGGTAATAAAATATAGCAGCCATAGTGGATATATTGCAAGTGTATTGAAGGAAGATGATCTTCTTTCGGTTAAAACTACATCAGGAGGTATCTATAGAAGACTAAAAAATCCAGGTGATGGTGTAGAACGAGGAGATGTCCTTGGAGAAATAATTCATCCTTACGAGGGGGAAGTTATAGAAAAGATAATATCTCCTACGGATGGAATAATATTTTTTGCCCATAAATCGCCTCTAGTTATGGAAAATGTTGTTGCCTACAAAATAATTAGACGGCTTCATGAATAAAAAACTACAGTATAACTATTATAAACAGTTTTGAGAACCTTAATTCTGTTTATAATAGTTATCTTTTTGATAAATTAATATAATGATTTTCATTAATATAATAAGTAGCAGACAGATATTTATGAAGATTTATTAAATAGTATATGTTTTCAAAAGATATAATAGAATTATCGTCCATTGACATGAATATATATAATTGATAGTATAAACACAGTAAATACATAGGAATTATATGATATTATAGGAGGATAATTATGCAAAGTACATTTTTTTCAAAATTTTTAATGATTACAAGTTTTATGCCAGTTATATTTATAGTAATACTTATGATATTGCTATTTGGAATTTACAAACTTGAGAAGGCAGGAGTTAATTTTTCAAAACGGATGATTACTTCAACTGTAGTTGGATTGCTCCTTGGGATAGTTATACAATTTATAGCAGGTTTCCCAAGTGATACGGGAGAGGTCGAATGGATAAACGAAGTTACTAAATGGTATGGATTAGTTGGTAATGGGTTTATGGATTTATTAAAAATGCTTGTAGTACCATTGGTATTTCTTTCAATGTTACGAGTTATAATTAATATGGATGACAAGAAAAGTTTAGGCAAACTTACATCTAGATCTATATTAGTTTTATTAGGAACTACAGCTATAGCTTCAATTGTTGGAATAATAATAGGGAATTTATTTAAATTAGGAATTGGAGTGGAAGCTGTTCAAGGCAAAGCTGAGTTAAAGGAAATAACATCTTTTGTAGATACAATAAGAGGTCTTTTACCAGCAAATCCAGTGAAGGCTATGGCAGACGCTAATATAGTGGCGGTTGTCATATTTGCAGCATTTCTAGGAATTGCAATAAGAAAATTAAATAAGACTAATAAAGACGTTATAAAACCAGCTATTGATGTGATTGAGGCATTCTATAATATCATGACAAGTGTAGCTAGAACTGTTATTAGATTTATGCCATATGCTGTCTTACCATTGCTTGCTAATACAGTTGCATCAAATGGAATGGCTGCAATATTAAATGTAGTTAGTTTTATAGGCGCATTGTATGTAAGTGTTATTATTGTATTTATAATTCATCTTATAATAATTTCAGTTAATGGATTAAATCCAATTCAGTATTTAAAAAATGTAACTGAACCATTAGTTTTAGCATTTACATCTAGATCAAGTCTTGGAACATTACCTGTAACAATTGAGACTTTAAATAAAAAAGTTGGGGTTGAAAAAGGAATTGCAAGTTTTGCCGGAAGTTTGGGAGCTAATATGGGGATGAATGGATGTGCTGCTATATATCCAGCACTGATGGCTGTAACAATTGCTAATATGTCAGGAACTCCAATGGACTTTAGTTTTTATGCAATGCTTATAATAACTATAATTATAAGTTCTTTTGGAATAGCAGGATTACCAGGAACAGCAATAATGTCAGTGTCTGTTGTAATATCGGGTATGGGAATGGGAAGTTTCTTCCCGTTAGCGGGGGGAATACTTGCTATAGACCCAATATTAGATATGGCAAGAACAGCACTTAATGTTGATGGAGCTATGGTTGCAGCAGTAACGGTTGCTAATGGATTTAATGAATTAGATAAGGAAGTTTTTAATACAGATAACAAAGTTATAGCAGAAGCAAATTAAAAATAAAAATAGAAAAAAATCTTTATGTGATAATAATTATTCATATAAGGATTTTTTTGTTCTCTAAAAAATTATATTAAAGTTAAATTGATGAGTAACTTGTGCAATAAATTATTTTATTTAGGTTTGGCTTTGTAGTAAAAAATAAAAAGTGTTGACAAAATTGTCTATACTGTATATATTGTATATATACAGTATAGACACGAAGGAGGCGAAGTAATAATTTTGAAGATATTACTTTCAAATAAATCTGATTTGCCTATTTATGAGCAGATTAAGTCTCAAATAAAAGAGCAAATTATATCTGGAGTTATTGCAGAAAATGAATTTTTACCATCAATAAGACAATTAGCTAAAGATCTCGGGATAAGTGTTATTACTACAACAAGAGCTTATTCAGATCTTGAAAGCGAAGGCTTTATAGCCACCCTTAGAGGAAAAGGAAGCTATGTACTTCCAAAAGATAGTGAGATGGTTAAGGAGCAATATTTAAAGAAAATAGAAGAAGCATTTATGAGCGCAATTGAAAATGGAAAATTGGCTAATATATCAAATGATGAATTAATGTTAATTTTAAAAACATTGATGGATGAATAAATGTTTTAAAAGAGTTTTTTTATAGGTATGTTTAGTAAATATTATATAAAAATAGCTTAAGGAGTATAGAAATATGAATGCACTCGAAATAAAAGATTTAAATAAAAAATTTAGTGATTTTAATCTTAAAAATATAAATTTAGAATTGCCAAAAGGATATATTTTAGGATATATAGGACAAAATGGAGCAGGAAAAACTACTACAATAAAACTTATAATGAATCAATTAAAATCTGATAGCGGTAAAATAAAAATATTTGGAAAAGAATATAAAGAAGATGAAGCTAGATACAAAGACATGATAGGCTTTATTGGGGATGAATGTTATTTCCCAACAAGCTTTACACTAAAAGATATAATTAGTACGCTTAAGGATTTCTATGATTCTTTTGATGAAGTTAAATTCAAAGAGTATGCTGATAAATGGAAGCTCCCTTATAAGAAGAAAGTCAAGGAGTTTTCAAAAGGGATGAAAGCTAAGTTATCCTTTGCAAGTGTGTTATCAAGAAATACAAAGTTACTTCTATTAGATGAACCTACCAGTGGCCTTGATCCAGTTGTTAGAGGAGAGGTGTTAGAAATACTACAAGAGTATATCTCAGATGGAGAGAGGAGTGTTATATTTTCCACTCATATTACTAGTGATTTAGAAAAAATAACTGATTATATTTATTTCATTAATAATGGAGAGAAAGTATTCTTTGACACAACAGAAAATGTACTTGAAAATCACTTATTAGTTAAAGGTGGGACAGGAGAATTAAATCCAGAAATAAAAGAAAAATTAATTGGGTATAGATGTTCAAATATTAATTTTACAGGTTTAATTAACTCAGAAGATAGAAAATATTTAGATGAAAATTTGTTGTTTGAAAAACCTTCTATGGAAGATGTTATGGTATTTTACATTAATGGTTCAAAGAAAAATTAATATAATTGAGTCAATAAAGGTTATGATACTTTAAAATATTATTTCTATAGAGTTATTAAGAAATATGTTATTTTATTTAATTTAGAATTTACAGAATAAAAGAGGTTTGGATATTATGAAAAATGCGATGAATTATTTAAAATTTGATTTAAGACTTACTAAAGAGGCTATAAAATACTCAGGTTTATTAGGAATTATTTTTTATATTTTCTTCGTTTATATTGCTCATTCATATAGTTTTGGAATAGTGTATTTACTATTTATGATGGTTGTTTTAGCAATGAGTCCATTTAACAGCCAGGGAAATGAAAAGAGTTTAGAAATGTACTATATGTTCCCATCTAAAGTATCAAATATGGTAATGGGAAGATTTTTATACTTGATAGTACTCATACTGCCTGCATTTACTATAAGTGGTTTTACCACTTTGTATTTATATGAAATAAATAAAATTAATAATTTAGAAGTTATTATACTTTGTTATTCAGGTTTGTTGAGCTCTATAATTTGCTTGATTCAATATCCACTTTATTATAAGTTTGGATTTATAAGAGGAAGGATGTTATCAACAATTATAAATCTTGCACCAGCTTTTATTGTATTTACTGTGCCAAATTTTGTACTAGATTCTGTGCGTAATAATAGCATAGAATTATATAAAAATTTCGACGTAGTATTTATATTACTATTAGCTTTAGGGGTATTTGTAACATGCTTAATTGGATATATATCTTATTTGTTATCATGTAAGATATGTAAAGAGAAAGAGGTATAAAAGATGAAAAGAGCTATAGACTATTTTAAGCTTGATTTAAGAATGATTAAGAAAAAAAGTATCACTTTACTTATCACTTTAATAATTTTTTTAGGAATTCCTCTTATTAGTTTCTCTAAAAGTTTTCATATTGAACTTATGCTTTGTTTAATTGGAAGTATCTTATTTATAGAAGAAATTCCGTTTTTTATTCAAGACAATGAAATGAATAGTGAATATATATATAATATGTTTCCAGCAAAGATATCAGAAATGGTACTTGGTAGATTTTTATTCTTAATTTCGATTATATTGATAATCGGCTTTATTAATATATTTGGAATTTTTTATTTGTATTTTGGCGAAATTGAGAATAAAGAAACTATTATAATTTTTGGAATTATATCAATTATATTATTAATAATGGAGTTTATAGAATATGCTATATTATATAAGTTACCTAAGAAGGGAATACAGATTTTTAATATTGTTCTTATGATATTCGTTATGTTGGTACCAGGATTGATTGTCAAATTAATAGAGCTATTTTCTAATGAAAAGAAAGAAGCTATTAAATCTTTCATTATTAATAATGGTGCTTTTATATTTATAGCCGGAATTTTAATTTTAGGAATAGTGGCCATTTCATCATATAAGATTTCATGTAGGATTTGTGAAGGAAAAGATTTTTAGAAAATTAAAAGGAAATTAGAACAAAATGGTGAAAGGAATATTGTAAGAAAGTGATAATTATTGAAAGTTAAGTATAAATTAAGATAAAATTAATATTTGGTCTATGATTTATTAATAAAAAATATGTATAATAAAGATATGATATTAAGCCAATTATTAACATGTATTGTATTTTTATCATAAAATATAAGTATTTATAGGGGGAGATAAAGATGAAAATTAAAAAAACTTTAGCATTTATTATGGCAGCTGCTTTGACAGTTGGTACAATGACCGGATGTAGCAAAGCTACATTAAATTATTCAAAGGAAATCGCAAATACAGCAAAATGGGAAGCAGTAACATCGAACTTTGATGGTACTATTGATGTTAATGCACAAGGAATAAGTAAGGAAATCAAATTTACAGCTGATGGATATAAGGTTAAGGACCAATCATATGTAGATGTTAAATTTACAGATCCTTCAGGGACATTTAATATTCCAGAAATTAAAGCATATTGTGATGGAACTACAGCTTATATAAATAAAGGTTATTATGAAGGAATATACACTTTAACAGGACAAGCTATTCCGGAAGGCTTAGCTAATATAAAAGAAGATTATATAGGAATTGATTTGGCTTCTTCAGGAATGAATATAAATCAAATAAAAGCACTTAGTGAGCCAGATGGAATGGTTCAATTTGCTAAATTAATATTTGGAGAAAATAATGATTTAGATTTACCATTTGTTCAAAACGGAAGAGAATATACAATTAATATTGATGCAGATAAAACAGTAGATTTAGCTGGAAAAGCTATAAAAACTGCAAGTAATAACTTAGATAATATAAATAGTACATTTAATATGGGATTACCAGCTGAAAGTCTTGCACAAATAAAAACTGCAGTTAATGATGCAAGCTTTGACACCCAATTAAATAATCTTAAAGAAACCTTAGCAGGATCAACTATTACTTCTAAAGAAATGTTTACAGACTCTACTTATAATGATGATTTCAATATGAATTTAAAAATTAAAAATTTTGGAACAATTTCATTAGTTGTGAAAGCAGCGAGTGCTAAGAGCGAAGTTAAAGCTATAGATTTTCCAACTAATACACTTAAAATTACACAAGACGAGTATATAAAACTGTTACTTTCACCAAGTGCAAGTAAAGGAACAACTACAGTAAATACAATAGCAAAATAATATAAAATAAATAATTATCCAAGACTATACCAAATGGTTATAAATCATTTGGTATAGTCTTTTTTGCTTTTCGTGATTTATAAAATTATTTATATGAACGTGTTGTTTTGAACAATGAAAGATGTTAATATAATTTTGTTCAAAAAATGAACTTTATAAATTGAGTAAGAGTATTTTGATTAGGATAAAAGCTTTGAAAATTATAAAGTAATAATTTTATTTTGCAAAGAGAGGGGCAGTGTGAAGTAATGAGAAAAGTAAAAATAGCTGTAATTCTGGCAGCAGGTATGGGGTCAAGATTACAGGATGTAACAAATGATATGATACCTAAAGGGCTAATAGAGATAAATGGGAAAAGCTTAGTTGAAAGGTCCGTAGAGAAATTAAGAAGTTTGGGGATAGAAAAAGTTTTTATTGTAACTGGGCATTTACATGAGTTTTATGATGAATTTGCAAAAGATAAGAAATATATTGTAACAAGGAGAAACAGAAAGTATAAAGCTACAGGAAGTATGACATCTCTTTCAATTTTAGAAGATGAGTTAAAAGAAGATTTCTTACTGCTTGAAAGTGATTTAATATATGAAGTTTATGGTTTAATAAAGGCTTTGAATTACAAGGAAGATGATTGTATTTTATTGAGTGGGAAAACAAATTCAGGAGATGAATGTTATGTAGAAGTTAGAGATGATAATTTATATAAAATTTCTAAAAATAAAGCTGATATTCAAGATGTATATGGAGAACTAGTTGGAATCTCTAAAATATCAAAAGAATTATATAAGGAGATGTTAAAGCAATATAGAAAGTTTAATAGCGAAATATATGATTGCAAAAGTGAGGAATATTTCTTTGAAAATAGAAAAAACCAAAAATATGATTATGAAAATGCAATATTTGATTCTGCTAAAAATAGAAAAGTAGGTTATTTAAAGATTGAAGATCTGGTATGGGGGGAAGTTGATGATAAGACTCATCTCGAAAGAATACAAAAGGTTATACTTCCTAAGTTAGAAAAGAATTCAGAAGAAAAAATAATTATATAGAGATTATTATTAAATAGGAGGATGTAAAAATATGAAAACAGTTTATGTTGCTATGAGTGCTGATATAATTCATCAAGGTCACCTAAATGTATTCAATGAGGCAAGAAAATTTGGGAATATAATAGTTGGGTTACATACAGATGATGTGATCAGAGGATATTGGAGAAATCCAATAATGAAATATGAGGAGAGAAAAGAAGTTGTAAGCAATATAAAAGGAGTTGTTTCTGTAGTACCACAAGATAGCTTAGATCAAGTTGAAAACCTAATAAAGCTTAAACCCAATTATGTTCTTCATGGAGATGACTGGAAGGAAGGGTTTCAGAAAGATCTTAGAGAAAAGGTTATAGAGGCGATAAAAGAATGGGAAGGAGAGCTTGTAGAAGTACCATATACACAAGGGGTATCTATTTCAAAGTTGGATGAAGAGATAGCTCAAATAGGGATAACCCCTCAAATGAGAATGAAAAGTCTTAAGGAATTAATTTATTCCAAAAAACCAGTTAGAATACTCGAGGCTCATAATGGATTAACTGGATTAATAGTAGAAAAAACTAAAGTTGAAAAAGACGGAAGAATAAAAGAATTTGATGGTATGTGGGTGAGTTCATTATGTGATTCAACAGCTAAGGGAAAACCGGATATAGAATTAGTGGATTTAACCTCTAGAGTAAACACAATAAATGATATTTTAGAAGTTACTACTAAACCAATAATAGTTGATGGAGACACAGGTGGGCAAATTGAACATTTTGTCTATACAGTTAAAACATTGGAAAGGCTAGGGGTATCGGCAATTATTATTGAAGATAAGACAGGGCTTAAGAAGAATTCATTATTTGGAACTGACGTTACTCAAACTCAAGATACTATAGAGCATTTCAGTAACAAGATAAGAGCTGGAAGAGAAGCCAGAGTTACTAGCGATTTTATGATAATTTCAAGAATAGAGAGTTTAATTGCAAAGGCAGGTATGGAGGATGCAGTTAACAGGGCAAAAGCTTACATTGAAGCTGGTACCGATGGAATCATGATTCATAGCAAGGAAAAGGACGGAGAAGAAATTAGAGAATTCTGCAAGATATACAATGAATTTGAGAATAAAGTTCCGTTAATAGTGGTTCCAACTTCATATAATTTTATGACAGAGGAGGAGCTGGTTGAATTAGGTGTCAGCGTTGTTATTTATGCGAATCATTTAATTAGAAGTGCTTATCCAGCTATGGTCAATACTGCAAAAAGTATTTTAGAAAATGGAAGATCTAAAGAAGCTTCAATAAATTGCATGCCAATAAAAGAAATCCTTACTTTGATTCCAGGAGGAAATTAAATTATAGATATCCAATTGAGAACTTAAAATTATGTGATAACTAACCGAAATTACAAATATTTTTATTTCGAAAAACTATGAAAATATTTGTAATTTCTAGTGAATATATCAACTTAAAGTTTAACGAGTATGGATAAGCATTACATATATAAGTTCAATTCATAGTTTGGATATCTATAGTTAACAGTAACAGTTATCAATTTATGCCATTTATGGGCTGTGAACAGTTTAAAGTTAATTAATTGAAAAAATACAGACAGATCGAGTCTTATAATTGTATTTTAGGAGTGAAGTAAATGATTGATGTTAAAGAATTTTATAATGAGTTACTAAATAATGATATAGATTTTTTCACTGGCGTGCCAGATTCGCTATTAAAGTCTTTTTGTGCGTTTATTAAAGATAATGTTAGTGAAAGAAAAAATATAATTGCAGCCAATGAAGGAAATGCCATTGGGTTGGCAGCAGGATACCATTTGGCAACAAGAAAAATAGGCCTTGTGTATATGCAAAACTCAGGGATAGGAAATGCATTAAATCCGCTTGTATCTCTTGCTGATAAATTAGTATATAGTATACCAATGCTTTTAATAATAGGATGGAGAGGGGAGCTAAATAAAAAAGATGAACCTCAACATAAGAAACAAGGCATAATAACTACTGAAATTTTAGACGTATTAGATATAAAGTATGAAGTTTTAGATAAAAATACAAATAATGATGAAATGAGAGTGATATTGCAAAAAGCTTGTGACTTTATGAAAGAAAACAATGAGCCTTATGCCATAGTAATAAAAAAGGGAACATTTGATGAATATATACTAAAAAAGAATTGTATTTATAATTTTGGCATGACAAGGGAAGAAGCTATAGGGATTGTAGTAAATAGTATAGAGAAAAATGCATCAGTAATATCAACAACAGGTATGGCATCTAGAGAATTATTTGAATTAAGAGAAAAATATAGGCAAGATCATAATAGAGATTTTCTAACAGTAGGTTCAATGGGACATGCATCGCAAATTGCTTTAGGTGTTGCATTAAGCAATAAAGATAAAGAAGTGTATTGTATAGATGGGGATGGAGCTTTGCTAATGCATCTTGGTGGATTAACAACAATAGGGAATCAAAAACCTAAAAATTTTAAGCATATTTTGATTAATAATGGTGCTCATGATTCAGTTGGAGGTCAAGAAACTGTTGGATTTAAAATAGACATTTTAGCTATTGCAAAAGGCTGCGGTTATAAAGAATGTTTTTCATGTTCATCTAGAGAAGAATTAGTGAAATTATTAGAAAGAATAAAAAATGGAGAAGGACCGATACTTTTAGAAATTAAGGTACAAAAAGGTGCAAGAAAGGATTTGGGGAGGCCTACATCAACACCAATAGAAAATAAAGAAGCTTTTATGAAGTTCCTTGATATTTAGTGGAGGTATTAAAATGGAGATTAAAAGGAATATATTATTAAATCCTGGACCTGCAACTACTACAGATAAAGTAAAGCTTGCTCAGGTTGTACCGGATATATGTCCAAGGGAAAAAGAATTTGGAGATATTATGGAGTATGTATCAAAAGAACTTGTTAATTTTGTAGCTTCAAAGGATAAATATGAAGGTGTATTATTTGGAGGCTCAGGAACAGCATCAGTTGAAGCAATTTTGAGTTCTGTAGTAGACGATAAGACTATTTTAATAATAAATAATGGAGCTTATGGCAAGCGAATGTGTGAAATAGCTGAAATCTATAATTTAAATTATATTGAATTTAAAAGTTCGCCAATAGAAGAAGTTAATTTAGGAGAACTTGAGTATATAATAAATAAGTATAATGAAGAACATAAGAGATTAGATGAAAAATTTATAAGTCATCTAGCAGTTATTCATCATGAAACTACAACAGGATTGCTGAATAATATAAAAGCTATAGGTGAAATATGCAAGAAATATAACATAGAAATGATAGTTGATGCCATGAGTTCTTTTGCAGGAATACCTATAGATATGGAAGAAATGAACATAAAATATTTAGCTTCAAGTTCAAATAAATGTATACAGGGAATGGCTGGAGTAAGTTTTGTAATAGCCAATAAAGAAGCCTTAGAAAAGACAAAAGATATTAAGCCTAGAAATCTTTACCTTAATATATATAAGCAATATTCATATTTTATGGACAACTATCAAATGAGATTTACTCCACCAGTACAAACTCTTTATGCATTGAAACAAGCGATAATAGAAGCAAAAGAAGAAACGATTGAAAGTAGATATGAGAGATATAAAGCCTGCTGTAGAATTTTATGGAACGGATTGGATAAACTTAAATTAAAGAGATTGATAAAGGACAAAGTATCATCTATGCTTTTAACCACAATTATTGAGCCAGAAATTTGTAACTATAATTTTGAGGATTTGCATGATTATTTATATAATAAAGGCTTTACCATTTATCCAGGGAAAATATCCCTTGAAAGTACTTTTAGAATAGCTAACATAGGACAAATATATCCGGAAAATATGACTAAGTTTATTGAGATATTAGAAGAATACTTTAATCAGTTATGAGTTAAAGGTTATAAATTATGAGCTTGGGAGGAAAGCTTCAAGCAGAAGGAGTTAGAAATTAAATGTAAGATGTGCACAAAAAAAGTTCTACTCACCAAATATAAAATTTGGCGAGTAGAACTTTTTCTAAGGATTATATATATTTCAGAAATTCCCCTAAAGGTGAATTTCATCTTTAACTCATAACCTATAATTCATAACTTATTATTGTGTGTGATATAATCTAAAAATTACAACTAATAGATCAAGTTTTTGATTTTATAGTATTTAATGATTATAATTCTTAAGCAATTTCATAACTGAAAAACCTTTTGAAAGTTATTGTTAATATTAATATTAGTACTGATGTTAATGCTATTGTTCCGCCAGGAGCACTATTTACATAATAGGAAAGAACAAGTCCAGCCATGACATCTAATAATCCGAAAAATATTGCTAGAATCAATGTTTTTGTGAATCCTTTTTTTAACTGCATAGCTGTTGCTACAGGAACAACTATGATTGAAGATACAACTAGAATTCCCATTACC
>JAEZKY010000263.1 GCA_023435985.1 Bacillota bacterium
GAATACTTGATAAAATAATTAAAAAACTAAGTAAATAATTATATTATTTAATTTAGAATAATAATTTATAGAGACTAGATAGTGGGGTGATAAAGTGTTTGATTTGGGTAATGAAGAAACCTTAGTAGAACTTCCAGCCATAGAATATTTAACGAACAACCTTTGCTATGATTTTATTGGAGGGGACAAGTTGACTCCTGCTTATGGAGAACGAGATACTCTTAGCGAAGTTATACTAAGTAAAAGAATGAAAGCATCTCTAAAGAAACTAAATCCGTGGATTTCTGATGAAAATGTTGAAAAAGTTGTTCGTAAGTTCAGTAGAGCAGAGTCTTTAGGTACAGGTCTTTTAGAGATTAATGAGAAAATATATGATTATATAGTTCATCTACAATTAACTGTAGATCAAGTTATAGATGGTAAAAAAGAAACTAAAACAGTTAAATTAATAGAATTTGATGTTGATAATATATATGATAATGATTTTTTGGTAACAAGACAGTTTGTTATTAAAGGGCAACAAGAAACTATTAGACCAGATATAGTAATCTTTATAAATGGTATGCCTATAGCAGTTTTAGAATGTAAGTCACCTTTTAAAGAGACAAGTTCTAATGAGAATGTAGGTAAATATGATGGATTCCAACAACTTAGAAGATATATGAATATCAGAGATGCAAATTTTATCGAGGGTGAGGAAAGATTATTCTATACTAACTTTATAACATGTATATTGAATAAGTATACTGCTTACGTTGGTACTATAAGTTCAGGGTACAAGCATTATGTAGAATGGAAAGATGCTTATCCTATGGAAAATAAAGATGTTTACCATGAAAAGGATACTCCACAAAATATCTTATTACAGGGTGTATTTAAAAAGGAAAATCTTTTAGATATAATGCAAAATTTTATTGTTTATGATGTGGACAAGGAAAATAGCAGAAAAGTTAAAAAGGTGTGTAGATATCAACAGTTTAGAGCAGTTCAAAAATCTTTAAAGAGATTAGAAGATGGAAAAACTCCTTTAAGTAAAGGGGGAGTTGTTTGGCATACTCAAGGTTCAGGTAAATCACTTACTATGGTATTTTTAGCAAGAAAAATAAGAAATCATAAAAAACTTTCTGATGCTACTATAGTTATAGTAACAGATAGAACGGATTTAGATGAACAAATATTTGAAACCTTTACTAATACAATAACTAATGGGACACCTATTAGAGCGGAAAGTATTGAAGAGATGAAGAGACTTCTTAGAAATTCTAATGCTCAAATAGTTACAACTACTATTCAGAAGTTCCAAAGCGAAAAAGAAGAAAGTAAACTTCAAGATAAAGTTCAGGAAGAAAAATTATATTTTGAAAAAGAATATGAAGTGTTATCCACTAAATCAAATATAATTGTAATGACGGATGAAGCACATAGAAGTCAATATAAAGGTACTGCTACAAATTTAAGAACAGCGTTGCCTAATGCTGCATTCATAGGTTTTACTGGTACTCCAATTGATAAAGATGATAAGTCTACACCAAGAACTTTTGGTTCTTACATAGATCAATATTCTATAAAAATGGCTGTGGAAGATGGTGCTACAGTTAAAATTGTATATGAGGGAAGAAGGCCAGATTTACACATTAAAGGCGAGTCTTTAGAGGAATTGTTTGACCAAGCCTTTGATGATAAGACTGATGAAGAAAAAGAGGCTATTAAACAAAAATATGCTAATAGAAGAAGTGTAGTCGAAGCAGAGGCTAGAATAGATGAAGTTGCCAAGGATATGCTTACCCATTATAAAGAATATATTTATCCTAATGGCTTTAAAGCACAAATTGTATGCGTATCTAGAGATGCTTGTGTTAAGTATTACAATGCTTTAAATAAGCATATGAAAGATATTATGGGGGAAGAATTAGAGTGTAAAGTAATTTTCTCTGGTAGCAATAATGATGAACCTTACCTAAGGGAATATCATACAACTAAGGAGGAACAGAAGGATATATTAACAAGTTTTAAAAAGAAAACATCAGAAAGTAAGTTATGTTTCTTAATAGTTAAGGACATGCTTTTAACAGGATTTGATGCACCTATAGAACAAGTAATGTATTTAGATAGACCTTTAAAGGAGCATACGTTATTACAGGCTATTGCTAGAGTTAATAGAACTTCTGGAGAGAATAAAAAGTGTGGTTATGTAGTAGATTATTATGGAGTTTTAGATTTCTTAGAAGAGGCTTTAGCGATATTTGATAAGGATGAATTAGGAAAGCCAATGGAATCAATGGTTTCTTTATATGACGAAATGCTGTCTTATAGAGAAAATGTAATTAGAATGTTTACAGGGGTAGATCATAATAATATTGATGCGTTAGTAAAAGTAATTGAACCAGAAGATAAGAGAGCGGAATTTGAAGTAGCCTATAAAAAGTTTGTTGGAGCAGTAGAGGCATTAATGCCAGGTCATGTATCTACGGATATACAAAATGATGTTAAATGGTTGTCCTATATTAGAGCAGCAGCAAAGGTAAGATTTAATCCTGAAAAGAAATTAGATATTGCTGACTGTGGGGAAAAGGTTAAGGCATTAATTTCAGCACATTTAACTTCTAACGGGGTAATACAATGGATAGAGCCAATAACATTGTTTGATGATGATTTCCAAAATAAAATTGAGAATCAAGTTGGTGATGAAGCAGTAGCATCTTCTATGGAACATGCTATAAAGAATGTTATTAATTTAAAAATGGATGAAAACCCTGTATTCTATACAAGTTTATTTGAAAAACTGCAACAGATCCTACAAGAAACTAAAAATGATTGGATAGAGAAAAAAGCAAGGCTTAAAGAATTTATAAATAAAGAAATGGAAAAAGGTGAACAAAGTAAAGCAGATGAATTAGGATTAAGCAAAAGAGAATTTGCTTTCTTTGAAACGCTAAGACAGGTTTTAGAGCAAGGGGAGGTTGTAGTAGATATCGTAAAAGAGGAGGGTGTAGATTATATAGCCAATGATATTGTTCTATTTTCAAAGGAAATTTCAATTGAATTAGATAAGTTAATTAGGGAAAATTATTTAGTGGATTGGACTAATAATCAAAGTAAATCTGCACAAATAGAGCAAAAAATATATATGTATTTAATATCAAAGTCATCTAAATTAAGAGATATATTTGGTGCAGAGGCAATGAATAAAATAAAATATTTAAAAGAAAATATCATAAAATTGGCAAAAATACACTATGCAACAATAGATTAAAGGTGAAAATATGAAACTTGGATTTATCTTTGGGACAAAGAATATAGAGTTTGATGTACAATATAGTAAAAGAAAAACCCTAGCAATTGAAGTAGAGCCGTCTGGAGAAGTAAATGTAATTGCACCAAGGGGTATTTCAGAAGATCAAATAATCGAAAAAGTTAAAACCAAGGCAACGTGGATTGTCCAAAAACAGTATGAGGTAAGAAATATAAATGTAAATAAGGTAAATAGAGAGGCTGTAAGTGGAGAATCTTATTTGTACTTAGGAAGAAACTATACGCTGCAATTAATTGTAGATAAGCAGATTAAAGATATAGATGTAAAACTATTTAGAGGAAAATTTATGGTTACAACTTATACTAAAGATGAAGGTAAAATTAAACTGGCTCTAGAAAAATGGTATAGAGATAAGTCTTTTCAGAAGGTGTATGAAAGAGTTAAATATTATAGTCATTTTTTTAATAAACAGCCTCAAAACATTAAAGTTAAAGAGCAAAAAAAGAGATGGGCAAGTTGCACATCAAAAGATGAATTGCTATTTAACTGGAGATGTGTTATGGCACCAGCCTATATAATCGACTATATAGTTGTCCATGAGATGTGTCATATGTATCACAAGGATCACTCTAAAGAATTTTGGAGCATGGTAGGTGGAATTATGCCTGATTACGAAGTTAGGAGGATATGGCTTAGGGATAATGGTGTAAAATTGGATTTATAATTTTATAGGTATTATATAGTCCATTCATTAAAAATAAAGATATTAATAGAATAATATATAAGAAAATAGAGATAGCATCGCTATCTCTATTTTCATTAAAACGGTGCATCATCGTCAGAAAATACTGAGTCTACTGGGGTTAGTTCTATATCAAAGTTCCTATTTGAAGGAGGAGGGGATTTAATAGTATTTTCTTTAGTATACAAGGTTTTTTTATAGTCAGAACTCATTAAAAATTTGTTTATGTCAAAGTCGTGATTTCTCGTGATTCGCCAAACAATACCATTAATTTGTTTATCAGTTAGATATTTATCTATATTTTTTATGGTATCTTCATTAAACCTATTTTTTAGTACAAATACTTGATTCGCAGATAACTTTTCATATGAATAATTTGGATTATTTTCAGTATCAGATGATATTTCTTTAACAACAGCACTATTATCTGAAATTATATTTGAGATCTTAGGCTTTTGTATGCTGTAAAGATCATTATTAATGTAGTTGTCTTTGACCTTTAATACAAGTTCTCTAATAAAACTAATATCACCGTTTTTAATTTTTGGCATTGGATTCTTTCTGATCTCTTGATCAATAAGTGGAATAAACTCAGTGATATCACTATATTTAGTGGCAAATTCAATTTCATCTTTTATACATCTTGGATCAATAGTTAATGCAGTATCTTGAGTATAGATTTTAGTTTTAATTAATGTGTTAAGATCTTCATTAAGGGCTGGATTAAACTTATAAGAATATTTATACCAAAGATTGACGAATGTAACTAATAGAGTGTCATCTTTTAATTTAACAGAGCAGTCTGTAATGTCTTTACCAATTTCTGCATAAGTTCTAATGATATTAATATTTTTGAATCCAAATTGCCAGAGTTTATAGGCAATTCTTATACTATTAGTTTGTCCTATTTTATGTGAGTCAGTATCAAAAAATAAGTTGATTTCTATATCTTTACCCCAATATCTATCAAGAAGTTGTATTTGATGCTCGGTAAGATTTGACTGTCCAGGACTTATGGATTTATAGCCAAGAGAAGTTAGTTTTATAGCATCTGCAATACCCTCAGTAATCCAAATATTTGATAATAGTTCATCTTTTAATTCATATAGATTAAATAGAAAATTCCCAATTGGCAAAGGTATCATTGACCTATATTCTCTTTCATCATCATAAGTATTTAAGTTATCATTGTAATCAGATATATTTATATACTTGCATCTTTCAGTTAGTTTCAAATTTATATTTCTACATTGATAGCCTACAACAAGACCAGTCTCATGTTCTTTTACTGGGAAAAGCAGCCTGTCAGATATTTGGGTAAAATCCTTATAATGAAGTAAAGATTGCCTTGCTTTTTCAAAATATATTAAGCCATACTTATCTGCTATATCAGGAGAGATATTATACTTCATCTTTATAAATTCGTATAGTTTTTCCTTAGAGTTCAACGTATCTTTAGATTGGGTAAAGTCTTTTATTAATTTGCTTTTATATGCAGTTAGTATTGCTTGGTTGTAATTTACATAGCCTTTATCATTAAGGCACTTAATATCTAATTCTTTAACAACCATATTAATATCAAGTTCTTTTAATGAAAATTTATCTTCAAACCGTGGTAGGGTGTAATTTGCCCTAATGTCAGTAGTGTTGCTT
>JAEZKY010000334.1 GCA_023435985.1 Bacillota bacterium
TAATTTATTTGGTACTAATGTGGCTGATTTTAGAGCAGGGGATAATAAGGGGAAATTTACAGTAAAGACTCGTAATGGAGATATACGGATTTGGAATTTTTATTTGGCATGTATAGGAGAATTTCAGAATAGATATAAATTGTTTATAATGATTGCCATAGATATAACCGAAAGAACACATATGGATGAGCTTCAGAAAAGTGTTGAAGAAGAAAGACAAAAAATATATGAGCTTAAAGAATATGATAAAATCAGAACAGAATTCTTCTCTAATATATCTCACGAATTCAGAACTCCAATTAATGTAATTTTCTCTGCATTACAAATGTTTGAACTCAATTTAAAAGACTATGAATTAAAAAGTAAAAATATGAATAAAACCAAATATATTAAGATAATGAAACAAAACTGCTATCGAATTTTAAGGCTTATAAACAATATAATAGATATAACTAAAATAGATTCTGGATATTTTGATATTAGTAAACATAATGTTAATATAGTTAGTCTTGTAGAAAATATAACTTTATCTGTTGCAGATTACATTGAAAATAAAGGAATATCACTTATTTTTGATACAGATACAGAAGAGAAGGTAATTGCTTGCGATTCTGAAAAAATGGAAAGGGTCATTTTGAATTTATTATCCAATGCGGTAAAATTCACTTCTACTGGTGGTGAAATTACAGTTAAGCTTAAAGATTGTTCTAAATACGTGTGTATTAAGATAAAGGATACTGGGAGAGGTATTCCAAAGAAAAAATTAGATTCTATATTTGAACGGTTTGTGCAAGTAGATAAATCTCTTACAAGGGATCATGAAGGAAGTGGAATAGGACTTTCACTGGTGAAATCATTAGTAGAATTGCATGGAGGAACTATTTCAGTAGAAAGTGATGTAAAACAAGGGACTGAATTTAGTATAAATATTCCGTGTGAATTAATCGGAGAATCTGAGAAAGAATCTTTATTTAATGACTCAATAAATAAAAACCATATTGAAAAAATTAATATAGAATTTTCAGATATATATAATTAGGCATATCTATCTGAAAATGGTTAAGTTAAATATAGTGAAAATTAAAAGTTAATATAATAAAGTAAAAACCAATTATACTTGTATTTTTTAAGAGTTTTAAGGAATTGTTGAATATACACTAAATATTTGATATCATGTTAATATGTTTAATAGCTAGAGATAATGAGGTCTCAAAGATTTATAAAGGCCTTATTATCTCATTTTGATTTTTAATTGTACTAAGCCCCCAAAAGGGTTATTTCAGGATGTGAAGACGGCTTTGCCATTGCTATCTTAAGCATCTATGTAATGTAGTTTCCACATTTTAATGCTATATTATTTTGAAATAGTGCCTTTTAATAATATATTAACCTCTGTATTTAAATAGCTTCAACAAAATACAGAGGTTTTTTCATGGGCTTTAAATTCATGTTTTAGGAACAAGTATTTATGTTATTGAATTAAAAAATAATGACAAAATTTTTTCTGTTTCGACTGAAAATTCTAGGAATTCTAAGCTGGTCAAAACTGGTGATTGTGTAGATATTAAATTTATTAAGGCTGAAGATAGTAAGTTTATTATAATAAATTCTTTTAATGATCTATCCTTTAAAAATCTAGAAAATCAAGAAAAATAGCGAAAGATTTGTATTGTGTTTTAAAAGTGTGTGTGTTATACTTAAAGAGTTCCGCAAGGAATAAAATATATAAAAGATTTAATTATATTAAAATTTCTCCTTATGAGAAAATATTAGTTAACTAAGTCTTTAAATTTGGAGGAATTGAAAATGGAAGATAAAACATTAGTATGTAAAGATTGTGGAAAAGAATTCATATTCACAGTTGGAGAACAAGAATTCTACAAAGAAAAAGGTTTTGAAAATGAACCAGTAAGATGCCCTGATTGTAGAAGAGCTAGAAAGCAACAAAACAACAGAAGATAGTTTCTGTTTAAAAGTTAAAAGCCATAAGAGTTTACTCTTATGGCTTTTTTTCAATTTATATAATTATTTTCAAATTTTTCTCTTTTGACGGAAAATCTTTTTCTACTGCGACTTTGAATCATATTTTCCTAAGTTACAAGGATTAATAATAAAAAAACTTAAGCTGCCTAATAATATAATTAGGACAGCTTAAGTCAGCAGAACTGAAGTTAATTTCAGTTCTCAATAAAAAACATAATTAATTGAAATTCAGCTTAAGAAAGTCTGTAGCCTCAATTTGAGTAATATTTTTAATTTGAGAAACTTCTTCAACTAAAAATTTATGAGCAGTATTATATAGCTGTTTTTCGCTAGTGTTTAATGTTTTCTCTTTATTCATAAGTATCAAGTCATAGACCACTTCAGCACTATCTTTAAGTGAACCTGTTTTAACTTTATCCATATTGATTTTATATCTCTCTTTTGTGGATATATCTTTTAATTTATCATTGTCATTAGTAAGATTAAACAATACATTCTCTAAGGTAGAATTATCACTAATTTTACGCAAATTTGAATTTGATATTTTATCAGTAGGAATCATTATTTCAAGATTGTTTGATAGAATTTTAACTATTATGTACTCTTTACTCTTACCAGAAAAAATTTTATCTTCTATTCTCTCAATTATACCTATACCTTGCATTGGATAGATAACTTTTTCTCCAATTGAAAACAAAATATCTACCTCCTTTACTTTATAATACTTAGATTATATCATACAAATGTATTAAAGTCAAAATTTTAATATAGCATATAAGATTGTACATGTCAATAAGCCTCTGTAAAATTAATGCAAATTATTATTAGATATGCATCAAAATAAATACCAAGAGAAAATTTACAGTGAAAAATAGACATATTTTGAATTGATATGATAAAGAAATCAAGAATAATTAAAAGAACTTTAAAAAAAATGAAAGAAAACAGAAATATTTAAATTATATAAGAGCTTGATAATAAACAATATGTGATGTAAAATTAAGGAAATAATTACAATAAGAGGAGGTGGCGTATATGATGAGACAGAAAAACAGATTTACTAAAAGTGATAGAAAGATAAATCAAAAAAATAAGGAATTAATGATAGATAAAATCTTTTCTTATAATCCTATGTTGATCGAAGGTATCGAGGTATACAAGGATGCAAGTAGAAATTTTATATTTTTAATATTCCTGGGAGTATTATTAATAAATTTTCCATTAATTTCAGTGCCTTGCTGTATGTTATCTATGTTCTTTGTTATAAAAATGCTGCAATTTATAAGATATAAAAGTATAAGTAATATAGTAAAAAAATTAGCGAAGGATTTATCTTATAAAGGAATATATGATAAAGATAAAGCTATGGATATGCTTGATGATTTTAAAAATAAATATGGACAAGATGTTTTTGAATATGAAGAGTTAGTAAACATGATAAATAAATATGAAGCGCTAGTAACTAAGATTGAAGAGGTTTTACGAAATATAAATATTAAAGAAAAAAAATCTCTTTATAATGAAAAAAATACTGTCAATAATGGAGAACTATCAATTTGGGAAAATAACTTAAGTTATAGAGATATTCAAGGAAAACAATTTAAAAGAAGAAAAATTAGCACTTATGAGGAAGGGTTTGATGAAAAATTATCTGTTCTTTATAAAAATAATTATGGAGAGATAAAAAGAGTTAATAAAGCCATAGAATTTTTTGAAGTAGAGAATACTGAATCTTACAGTAGAGAAAATGCAGTTGTATTAAAGAATGTAAATAAAGAAAATAAAAATTTGACAGTATATTTATATAAGAAATCTTCAGACTTGCAAAAAAATGTATTGTGATTATGAAAATTTAAAATGATTACATTAAAACTTCTATGTAGTTTAATATTATAAGAGATATTAAATTATATAGGAGTTGTCTTTTTTTATGTTTTATAATAAAATTTAATAGGTATTAGACAAGAAGTTATATATTAAGTTATTTTGGAGGAAAATATGCAAGACATAATGATAATTGGTATAGCTGGAGGGAGTGGGTCAGGAAAAACTACTTTGGCACAAAACATAAAGGAAGTTTTTAATGAGGAAGTTGTAATTCTTTGTCATGACTATTACTATAAAGCAAACGAAGGAATTCCTTTTGAGGAAAGAAAAAAGCTTAATTATGATCATCCAGATTCTTTCGATACAGATCTTCTAATAGAGCAGCTAAAAGAATTAAAGGAAGGAAGAACAATACATCATCCAGTATATTCATTTGTTGAACATACACGATTAAATCAAACTATTGAAGTGAAACCAGCCAAAGTTATTATAATTGAAGGAATATTAATATTTGAAAATAAAGAACTTTGTGATTTAATGGATATTAAAGTATTTGTAGATACTGATGGAGATGTACGAATAATAAGAAGGTTGTTAAGGGATGTTAAAGAAAGAGGAAGAGATTTAGATTCAGTAATAAATCAATATTTAAGTACGGTAAAACCTATGCATGAAGAATTCGTAGATCCTAGCAAGAAAAGGGCAGACATTATAATTCCAGAAGGTGGAGAAAATACTGTCGCATTAAGCATGCTTCTAGAAAGAATAAAAAATTTTATAAATGGGGATTAGGTACATATAGATGATAAAATAAGAAGTTGTGTTCATTTGATATTTCAATAAGAGATGAGCATAACTCTATTTTTTAAATCAGTAGAATTTTTACAAGTATTATTTAAAATTAATGTAAATGCTTTAGGTTAATTAAAGAATGTAAGCTGCTTATCTATATACAAAATAGTATTTGACACAAAACTAAAACTATGGAATAATATGCATGTATATTAAAATATTATTTAACCTTGAATTTCATGTATAGTTTGTATTTTATATTATACGAAAGTATGCTGAATATAAAAAATATATTTGTATTTCTATGTAAGTTAAAGCCGTGGCTTAGGTGTCGCGTTTTTTTTGCGCTATTTTGATAATTAGAATCAAGTATGATTAGTAGACTTTATGGATATAAAATATATGATGAAAATAAAACAAATAGATAAACTACTAATTTTAGGAGGAGAATATTATGAAGGCTTACGAACGTTTATTAAAATATGTAAAGGTATATACAACATCGGATGAAAGTTCCGAGACGCATCCAACAACAAAAAGGCAATTTGATTTAGCTAATATGCTAGTTGAAGAAATGAAAGATATTGGTCTTGAAGAATGCAGAGTTGATGAGCATAGCTATGTGTATGGAGTAATTCCTGCAACAAAAGGTTATGAGAATAAACCGAGTATAGGATTAATTGCTCATTTAGATACTGCACCAGCAGCTTGTGGAGAAAATGTAAAACCACAAATAATTGAAAATTATGATGGTAATGATATTATTTTAAAAGGAAACAATAGTATATTATCACCTGAAAAGTTTCCTCATTTAAAAAGTTTAAAAGGAAGAACTTTAATTACAACAGATGGAACCACACTTTTGGGTGCTGACGATAAAGCAGGTATTGCGGAAATACTAACAGCTTGTGAGACTATTATAAAAGAAAATATTCCTCATGGGAAAATATGTGTTGGATTTACTCCGGATGAAGAA
This sequence comes from Bacillota bacterium, assembly GCA_023435985.1. Taxonomy (GTDB): domain Bacteria; phylum Bacillota; class Clostridia; order Clostridiales; family Clostridiaceae; genus Clostridium. The sequence continues at coordinate 5,579 of JAEZKY010000334.1, forward strand.
GTAGGTCTTGGAGCTCATTTATTTGATGTGAAAAACTTTGGTGCAGATTTTGCTTATACAATTGATGGTGGAATAGAAGGTGAAATTTCTTATGAAAACTTCAATGCAGCAGCAGCGACAGTAAACATTCATGGAGTATCAGTTCATCCGGGTTCTGCAAAAAATACAATGATAAATGCAACAAATGTTGGGATTGAATTTAATTCGATGTTACCTGCATGTGAAAGACCAGAACATACAGAAGGATACGAAGGCTTTTATTATTTAGAAAGCTTTAATGGAAGTACAGACCATGCAACTTTAAAATATATCTTAAGGGATCATAATAGTGAAAAATTCGAAAATAAAAAATCTACTATGTTATTGGTAGAAAAATTATTAAACGAGAAATATGGTGAAGGAACAGTAAAAGTAAATTTAAAAGATCAATATAAAAATATGCTTGAAAATATAAAACCTTGTATGCATTTAATCGATAATGCAACGGATGCAATGAAAGCTTTAAATGTTACACCATTAATAGAACCAATTCGTGGTGGTACTGATGGTGCAACATTAAGTTATATGGAATTGCCTTGTCCAAATCTTGGAACAGGAGGATTTGCGTATCATGGGGAATTTGAACATATAACAGTTGAAGGTATGGATATTTGTACACGAATTATAATTGAGATTTTAAAGAGATATGCAAAATAATAGTAAATAGTAAATTAAAATAACATTATCTAAAGGTTAAGCCGCATTATTCAAAAGAATTGAATTTGCGGCTTAATTTTTAGATTTTATAAGATCTTTGATGTAAGTTGTATTGAGGGTAAGGTTTACTTCATAAGATAGGAAGTATGATTTATGAATTTTTTTGCTTGTTTCTTAGGTAGTTTTTGTGTATAGCATCTAAGAAAAAACTTGTGATTTTATCATCAATTATATCGCTGAAGTTGGAAGAAGACTTTGTTTGAGGGGCAGCAATATAAGAAGTGTGTTTGTTTTCTTTAATTTTTTTTAGAGAATTAAAATTTAATATTTTTGGATTAGCCATGGTAATATTTCCGCCTTTCCTTATAATATAATAGCCGCTTTTATCAACTTAAAGTATATATGCATTAGTTATATCTGTGAAAACAGCAGCAACTTATATAAAATTTAATTTAATATAGGTATTAGTTATTGTTGTTAAATTTATATTTATGATTAATTATATGAAGTAGATTTATGAAATATTACATAATGATTTATAGTTAACATGAGGGTATGGTATAATTTTCTTGTAATTATATAAAATAATAAATAGATTGTTTCTTAACTGTTAATTGGTTAAAGAGGGGAGCTTTGATAAATGAAAAATAATGCAGCACAAAGAGAATTTAAGAAATATAAAAGTCAGATAAATCAAATAGCAGAAATAGTAGAACATTCGAAACCAGGAGCTCTTATAGAACATGAAAGTTCAATAAGAAAAAAGCTAAGAAAGCTTAAGGAATTAGAAAATCAAAGCTTAAAAGATTTTGAGGAAGTTTATGAGAGGTATGAAGAATTACTGGAAGATGTGTCAAAGAAAATGCTTGATAATTATAACAACAATAATAATACAGAATTTGATTTTTATGAAGTAGTACGTGGCAATTATAATAGTTATTTGAATCAGGGACTAATGACAATACTTACAAAATTACATATACCAAAGCTCGTTGCAAAGGAATTTGAAGAAAATTTTCCAGGGAATCCTAAAGATGAATATCTTAAAGCTAGAGGAATGAAGAGAAAATTTTATATACATCTAGGAGATACTAATACAGGTAAAACTTATAACGCACTACAACGCCTTAAAAAGGCTAAAAAAGGTGTTTATTTATCTCCACTTAGAATTCTAGCCTTAGAAAATTTTGAAAGGCTAAATAAAGAAGGAGTCATTTGTGATTTATTGACTGGAGAAGAGGAAATAGTAAATCCTAGTGCTACCCATACTTCATGTACTATAGAAAAAGTGAATTTAAAAGAGCATTATGACATAGCAGTAATAGATGAGATTCAAATGATCAGTGATCCGTTTCGGGGAATGGCATGGAGCAAGGCTGTGCTAGGTCTTAAGTGTGATGAAATACATATATGTGGAGCTGCTAATGCAAGATTTATATTAGAAACGATAATAAAGGACTGTAAGGATGATTACGAAATAAAAGAATATACACGAGCTATACCGTTAGAAATTGAATATAAGAATTTTAGTTACAATGATGCTGTGGAGGGAGATGCTATTGTAGTATTTTCTAAAAAAAGAGTGTTAGAAATAGCTCAGGAATATTCAAGCAGAGGTATTAGAACAAGTGTGATTTATGGAGATTTGCCGCCTGAAGTTAGAAAAATGCAGTATGAGCAGTTTATAAACAAGGAAAATAAAATACTAGTAACTACCGATGCAATTGGAATGGGAGTAAATTTACCAATTAGAAGAATAATATTCATGAGTATAAGAAAATTTGATGGAGAAGAAGTACGGGAATTAACATCTCAGGAAGTAAAGCAGGTTGGAGGACGTGCAGGAAGAATTGGAATTTATGATGTGGGATACATTGCTAGTGTTGGGGGCAATGCGGATGTAATCAAAGCTAAACTTGAAACAGAAGATGAAATTATAAAGCAAGCAGTTATAGGTCCATCAGAAGTCATACTTAAGATTAGAAGTCTTCCTTTAAATGAAAAGCTTGCACTTTGGAGCACTAGAGAGGAAAAATTGGATTATTATAAAAAGATGGATATTAGCGAATATCTTATAATCCTAGATAGAATAAAGAAATATAAGCTTAGGGAAGAGGTTCAATGGGACTTATTAAAAGTTCCGTTTGATGTAAGCAGAGATGAGTTAATGGATGGATTCTTAAATTATGTAGATGAGCTGTTTATAAATAAGCAGGAAGAATTATTTAAACCAGAGTGCTTTAAGGGGAGTTTGGACGATTTGGAAATATACTACCAAAAGGTAAACATGTATTACTCATTTTCTAAGATATTTAATTTGAAATTTGATGCAAAGTGGGTTTACGATGAAAGAATAAGAATAAGCGAAGATATAAATGACATACTATTAAGAATATAAAAAGTTTAAGAACTATAAATACTGATAAGTGTTTTGGCTAAAAATTATAATAAATTATTTTAAATTAAGAATTATAAACAACTATTGATACTAGAAATCAATATGTTGTTTTTTTATTTACACCAATAAAAATGTTTACATTGAATTGGTATTTATAAGATGATAGTATAAAGGAAAGAAAAGGAAAACAAGATATAAAATTAGCGACCTAATATATTTTTACAGCTAGTAACAAAATATTGCTAAACTAAGTAATATAAAATTGAAAACTAGTGTATTACATTGGATGAATATAGTGGGAGTATTTACTATGTTAATGTGATATGGAGGGGAGTTAATTGGAAAAAGGTATAATTGAAATGGAGGATATTACAAAAAGCTTTTTCATAGGAAAATCTAATCAGCTGGATATTCTAAAAAATATTCATCTCAATGTGAAAAAGGGAGAATTTGTAGCTATTATTGGTACATCAGGATCTGGAAAGAGCACACTGATGAATATAATAGGAGCTCTTGATAGACAAACTTCAGGAAGATACATTCTGGATGGTATAGATATTAGCCAAATAAGCGATAATAAATTATCTGAAATAAGGAATAAAAAAATAGGATTTGTATTTCAAACTTCAAACTTAATACCTAGGACAAATTCATTAAAAAATGTTGAATTACCAATGCTTTATTATGGGTTAGACAGGAAAACAAGAATAGGCAGAGCCAAAGAATTATTAGAACTAGTAGGCATGGAGGATAGGTTAAAACATCTCCCAAGCGAATTGTCAGGAGGCCAGAAACAAAGAGTTGCAATTGCTAGGGCTCTTGCAAATGAGCCAGATATTATACTGGCAGATGAACCAACAGGAGCACTTGATTCTCAAACAGGAAGAATAATAATGAATATATTTCATGAGATTCATGAAAAACAAGGAAGGACTATAGTGTTAATTACTCATGATAAAGAACTAGCAGATGAAACACAGAGAATAATAACAATAAAAGATGGAAAAATAATAGGAGAATAAGATAATACCACTAATAAGATATACTCTTATTAGTTAAAAATTCATTCTATTATATTAATTATTAGGCGTTATGTTTAGATGTTCTTATGCGTTTTTACATACACCTTATTTTTTATAGGGTTCGTTATATAAGCAATTAGTGTATATTTTATTAATAATTATAGAGAATTATAGTAGCATATTAAGGATAATAATTATATCATTAAGTAATAATTGAAAGAAGATTCATAATTAGAGCTAATATTGTTTATATTATTAAATTTTTTATTAAATTTATAATAAGTATTTATAAACATATAAATTTAAGGTATACTTAATTTGTTTGAGTTTTTTTATAATAATAAGCACTTATACAAAATAATTAAAAAAAGGGGAACGCAAATGAATCAGTTAAATCATGAACTTGGAATAATAGCACTAGAAAGCTGCAAAGAATTAGGTAATGCTATAGACGAGTATATTAGAAAAAGCAGAAATTCTACAGAATCATACTTAATACCAATTGATGAAATTAGATTTTCTAACGGAGAAGGAAAAGTTAAAATTTCAGAAACTGTTAGAGGAAAGGATATTTATATCTTATGTGATGTAGGAAACTACAGCTGTACATATAAAATGTTTGGGATTGAAAACCATAAAGGGCCTGACGAGCATTTTCAAGATATAAAGAGAACTGTTGCCGCAATTAGAGGAAAAGCAGCAAGAATAAGTGTAATAATGCCGCTGCTATATGAATCAAGACAACATAGACGTAAAGGAAGAGAATCTCTAGATTGTGCGTTAGCACTTCAAGAACTTGAAAGATTAGGTGTTGAGGAAATCATAACTTTTGATGTTCACGATCCTAATATTCAAAATGCTGTTCCATTATTGTCTTTTGAAAATATATATCCAACTTATGATATAGTAAAAGGAATACTATCTAATGAAGAGTCATTAGAATTGGATAAAGAAAAATTACTTGTAATAAGTCCAGATACTGGGGCAATGGATAGAGCTATTTATTACTCAAGTGCACTAGGTGTTGATGTTGGTTTATTCTATAAGAGAAGAGATCATTCTACAATAGTTAATGGTAAGAATCCAATCGTTCAACATGAGTATATGGGAAGAGATGTTGAAGGGAAAGATGTATTAATTGTTGATGATATGATAGCATCTGGAGAATCAGTTCTTGATATCGCTAAGGAATTAAAGAAGAGAAATGTTAGAAATATATTTGTAGCAGCAACTTTTGCCTTTTTTACAGAAGGATTTGAAAAGTTCAATGAAGCTCATAAAGAAGGATTAATATCAAGAATATATTCTACTAATTTAACATATATACCACAAGATTTAACAGATGTTGAGTGGTATAAATCTGTAGATATGTCTGAACTTACAGCTAGAATAATAAATAGGTTGAATTATGATAAATCTATTGCAAAGTATATGGATGCAACAAGGGTAATACATACTCTATTAAATAAATAGAGTGAATATAAATAATAAAATAAAAATTACATAGTTATAGATCATCAAATTTAATTTTTTATTAAAAAACAACAAGAGTGAAAGAAAAGCTCTTGTTGTTTTTTTGTAAATTGATAAATGAAAAATTATTAACACCTTAACTGGATAATTGTATATGTAAGATATTTGATTATAAGGGTTTGATTTATTTAAAGAGGAACGGTAATCATAATCTTAATATTTTTTTAATATATATAGTTAAGATAAATAAATGATATTCAATGGAACAGGTGCTAAAGGAGGATAAGATGAAAAAGAATTATAAAATTGCGGTTGTCGCAACTTTACTATTTTTTATTACGTCAATAATTAATACTTTACCAGCACTAGCGGAACCAAAAGAATTATCAACTGAACAAGCTATACAAAATATACAGGAATGTGACAATAAAATTGAATACAATATGAATAAATTAGCTGAATTAAAAGAGCAAATTATCGAAAAAGAGAATGATATAAAAGATAATGAAAAGGAAGTTGAAGCTGCGCAAAAAAAGGTTGATGAAAGTGATGATAAATTGGCAGAGAGATTAAGAGGAATTCAGTTAAACGGGGGACTTGAGGTTACATCTATGCAATATTTAGATGCAGTATTTTCTTCTGGGAACATATTAGATGCTTTGAAGAAGTTTTCATTAGTATCTCAAATTTGTGATGGTGATAAAAAGCTCATATCAGAAGCAAAAGAATCTCAAGGAAGACTAATGGACATACAGGCTGGTATAGAAAAAGAGCGTGAGGAACTACAAAAAAGTGAGGAAGATGTTGGAAAACAAATTAAGGAATTACAAGATCAAAAATCCAATCTTTTAAAATATGTTCATGATAATAATGGGTTGCTAAATTATGATTTGGGTATTACTGTACCAGTAACCCTATCAGATGATATTACAGATGAAGCCAAAGCATTAATAAAAGAAGCTGAAAAGAACTTAAAAGTTCCGTATTTATGGGGAGGGGATTCACCAAGGGGATTTGACTGCTCTGGCCTTATGCAGTATGTTTTCAAATCACAGGGAATAAGTATGCCAAGAATGTCACAAGAACAGCAAAGTTTTGCAAAACCTATTAGTATTAATGAAATTAAGCCTGGCGATTTAGTTTTTAATAAATCATCTGAGTCAACACATGTAGGGCTGTATATAGGAAGTGGAATGTATATACAGGCACCTCATACAGGAGATGTTGTTAAAATTTCTAGTCTTGTAAATTCAAATATGAAGTATGCGGGAAGGGTGCTAAATCAAGAACTTACAGATTTTTGATATTAAAAAACATATAATTAAAAATTTATTATTCACAGCATGTTTAAAAAATTAACCATTAGTGCACCTTAAAAAGATAGAGATATAAATGTTTAGATTGGATATGTATTATTTATCAAGAAGTATGTTAATAATGAGCAAACTGTTTTATGATTCGAATCCAAAGAAATCAACATTTCACTTGAAAATCATATTACTACAATAATGAAAGAATATATTAAGAGGCGTTAGGATAATGGAGATGATTGTTTATTTCACTGTAGGATAAAAGTAAATGATTAGAATATGCATAGGTACTGCATTAAGAGAATACAATAGGCACAGAGAGGCGTGTTGACTGCAAGAATACACAGAGGTGCCATACATTTGTTAAAAAGTGAATTCACATGATAATGAGATTATGTTATTACGAATAATAGGGCAAGTGCCCTTGAATATAATTAAGAAATATTTAAATTTATTAGTTTCTTATCTCAACAATGAAGTTGATATATATGATATTTTAAAGGAATTTAACTCTGAGTGTATAAAAATGAATAAGTATATAAATAAAGGGGAAGATGTTATATCTTCCCCTTTATTACTGATTAGTTAATACTATATATCTATGTGTTATTTATGAGATTGTTCATTAATACTTAATCTGATTTGTAAAAAACCTAGCAAATTTGAAGTAAGTGGATAGGGATTAAGAGAATTTTACATTTGTATAGAAAAGTCAGATTAATATTTGAAGGAGAATGTATATGAAAATTAGGGTTTCATTATGCTTTATAATATAACTCTGGAAAAATGAAATGAAACCTTATTTAGAATTTTCAATAGTCATCTAAAACAAATACTTATCTGACTTTAAATTATATATAATTAATTTTTACTCTTAAGTTGATTATCTGTTTTGCATATTATAAAAAGGTTCTTTGAGAAGCTTTTAGCTTTAGATCAATAGTATCTTTAAAGTAATATTTGTCATTACGAGCTTTAAAGGTATCAGAGGTTTCGTCATATACATAGCTTGTAGGAGTTAAAAGAAAGTTTAAAACAGATTTGAATCCATTGATAAAATGCTTTGGGAGATTCAACAAATTCTGTAAAACTGAATCATGGATTATATTTTTATTAAGACTATAATCAATTAAACCTAATTTTGAAGTTTTATGAGTTCTATAGTTCATAATGATCCCTCCAAATAAAATTTATTTAATAATTCTATTCTTTGTATATTAATAATATAAAACATTTAAACCAAAATTACACTATGGTTAAAATGATAATTTGTCAAAAAAAGACACATATATTTTAAGTTAAGTATAAAAATATAGCTGCTTTTGAACTTGTAATAAAGAAGGTTTGTTAAAGTTAGATGATTTATAAAAATAGCAGAATTTTCAGAATTTTTTTGTGCATACTATTAAGAAGGAAGCAAATTTGAGAAAATAATAAAGTAACTGATGTAAAGGAAATTATAAGTAAATGAAATGTATATTATAAGTTTTTAATTACAATATATAGAGAGAAAATTAAAAAAGGGTCAGGATGTCATTAATTGAGTTACATTCTATAATATAATTATAGAAAAAATGTGGAGATGAGAGAATGAATATTTCATTTGTGAAAGTTACTCTAAGAGCATCATGGGTACACTCATTAAAAGAAAAGAGAATGATTTTAAGGAGTGTAACACAAAAATTAAAAAATAAATTCAATATATCAGTGTGTGAAGCTGATGAGCAGGATGTACATAAAATAATAGTCATTGGAATTGCTGGGATATGTGCAAGTGCAGCGCAATCAGATTCTATGATGGAAAATATTTTAAGTTTTATAGAATTCAATACAGATGCAGAATTAATTGATATTCAAAAAGAGGATATACAAATTAACTAAATTCAAAATAGATACTGATGTTTTCTGAATTTAGCGTAACACTACAAAAGTTTGTCATTAAGTTTTCTATTATCATAAGTAAATACATACTTAAAACCTAAGTTCTTTATGAGATCATATGTATAATTTATTTTATCACCGACTCTATTTGAAATGTGAGCATCAGAACCTATTGTTAAAATTTCACCTTTAAGATCTTTATAAATTTGCAATATTTCAAGTTTAGGAAAAAGCAAATTATTACATAAGCCAGAAGTATTTACTTCTATTCCTTTTCCTCTGGAAACTAGCACCTTTAAGATATCATAGATGTAATCCTTATAATCATCTATGTTATACACACCACCATCTTTAAAGGCATAACGTTGAATAACATCAAGGTGCCCTAACACGTCAAAATCTCCAATCTGTACAAACTTTAAAACCTCTTTAAAATAAGCCTCATAAGAATTGTTGAGACCATTTTCTAAAATATTCAATCTCAAGCTTTTTTTATTAAGATTATGTATTGAGCCTATTATAAAATCTAAATTATGTTCTTTAAAAAAGTTATCAAACTCTTCTTTATAAAGATGATATTCACCGATTTCTAATCCTTTTTTTATTTTGATCTTTTTAGAATATTTATTTGAAAGTTCTCTTATTTCATTTTCATAGTCCGTGAAATTAAAGAAATTGTAGCTTTTATCATTAGGATCAAAGCTAATATGTTCTGTCAGACATATTTCGCTTAAGTTCATGGAAATAGCCGCTATTATAATTTCTTCAATGGTCTGGCTAGAGTCAAAAGAATATTTTGAATGTAAATGATAGTCACTTAAGTATCTCATTTTTTAATTATAACTCCTCTGTTGTATTTATAATTAAGAATCTGCAGTTATAGAGAGTAATTTAAATAATTAAAAAACATATACCAGAAAAGTTAATGTGTTCTCTCTATAACTGTAGTTCTATTTATTGATTTTTAGATTAATTAAACCTGTTCAGCAATGTAATAAAGCAACTGTTCAGTAGCTTCCCAGCCTAAACAAGGATCTGTAATTGATTTGCCATAAATATGTTCATCAATTTTTTGTGAGCCTTCTTCTATATAGCTTTCAATCATAACACCCTTAACTAGTTTCTTAAGATCATTATTATAATTTCTGCTATAAAGAATTTCCTTTACTATACGAGGCTGTTCTGCAAATTTCTTCATAGAATTGGCATGATTTGAATCTACAATTACTGCTGGGTAAGGAAAATCATATTCACCATATAATTCTGCAACTCTAATTAAATCTTCATAATGGTAATTTGGAATATTGTTGCCGTGTTTATTTACTGAACCACGCATAATTGCATGTGTATATGGATTACCAGTTGTATTTACTTCATTATGTCTATATAAGAAATTATGTTTGGCATGTGCTGCTTGAATTGAATTAAACATTACTGATATATCACCACTTGTTGGATTTTTCATACCAACAGGAACATCAATACCACTAGCAGTCAATCTATGTTGTTGATTTTCAACACTTCGTGCCCCAACAGCTACATATGTTAATAAATCATCACAATACATGTAATTTGAAGGATAAAGCATTTCATCGGCAGGAGTAAGATGTGATTCTTCTATTGCACGAATGAACATTTTTCTAATGGAAATTAACCCTTCAAGAATATTTGGTGATTTTTCTGGATCAGGTTGATGAAACATCCCTTTATATCCTTCTCCTGTAGTTCTAGGTTTATTAGTGTAAATCCTAGGTACGATAAATAATTTATCCTTTACCTTTTCATTTACTTTTGATAGTCTGTTTACATAATCACAAACTGAATTCTCATCATCTGCTGAGCAAGGTCCAATGATAACAACGAATTTATCACTATGTCCAGCAAATATTTTTTTGATTTCCTCATCTCTTTCAGCCTTGATTTTCGTCAAATTAGCGTTTAGAGGAGTGATAGCTTTAATTTCCTCTGGAGATGGTATTTCTCGTACATTAATAAAACTCATTTATAAAGCCCCCTTGGTAATTTATTCACTCAAGCTAGAAAATTACGGTTAGTTATATACAATTATTAGAAAAAGTATATTATTTTTCTGTCACATACAATAAAAAGTATACGTAAAAATCAAATTTGAGTACTTATATAACTATATAATTATTAAAAAATCTAGTCAAGTTAGAATATAATTTAAGTTTTTAGAGACTAAGTGTATTAGAGTAGATTTAGGAATAAATTTTTTCATATCAGCTTAAAAAGGATGATATGCGTAAAAAAATCTCCAGCTCTACAGTCAACAGAATTTTATTCTATTTTTATAATTTTTAATGAACTTTTTTATAAATAATTTCATATATTTTATAGGTAGAAATATTTAAGAGGTACTTATGTCAATTTATTTTGATTTTGAAACTATTAATGAGCTTACAGGAGAGAGTTATAATTATTATAGGCAACAAAAAGAATTTACATTAAATGAATTATCTGAATATAATGGGAGAAATGGCAATCCAGCATACGTAGCTATAGAGGGGATAGTTTATGATGTTAGTAACGAACCGGTGTGGAATGAAAGAAAGAATAAAGGTATTACGGCTGGTGAAGATTTGACTGAGCAATTTAATTATTATCATGGGATGGATGAAATTCTTAATAATGCACCTAAAGTTGGAGTAGTAACTGAAGATAACGATATGGATTTTGGATTCAATAGACGTGCAGATAGACAGATAAAACAAAATACATCTAAGTTTAAACCTGATGATTGGATTAGATATATAGATCCATTAGTCAGCTATGCTATGCGTGAAAGCAATCAACAAGGAAGTGCTTCAAGACGAGCATATCAAAAATACATGCTACTAGGTGTACTTGTAGGACTCGGAAAAACACCGCAAGATGCAATTAGACAAGTTCAAGAATGGCAGACAACAGGCGCATCTCAAATATTAAAAGGAACAGGAACAACAGGAACTGGGGCAACAGGAGGTGTAGGAACAGGAACAACAGGAACTGGAAGCACGATGGGAACAGGAACTGGAAGTACAATGGGAACAGGAACAACAGGAACTGGAACAACTGGAGGAACCACAGGTGGAACAAGTAGTGGATTCGGAGGCTTTGGAGGAAATATTGGACCTGGTATGGGAAATATCTTTGGAGGTTTCACACCGGGAACAGGAACAGGCGTCCCATATGGAGGTTTTGGAAGCAGTAATACCGGAACAGGTACTGGAACATCTGCAGGGACTGGAACGAACACAGGAGTATTAGGAGGAGCATCAGGTGGAGCCGGTGGCGGATTTGGTGGAATAGGTGGAAATGCTGGATCAACTAGCGGAGGAACAGGTCGTGAAGTAGAAACAACAGAGGATACAGATAGAAGAGATAGACTTTATTTTGATTAAACGAAATAACATAAATACTATAAAGGATATGAGTTGCATTCATATCCTTTAAATTATATATTTATTATACTAGTTAAAGGAAAATGAACTATACTAAAATGAGAAAGAAGCTTTATAGAAGGGGAGAATAATTATGAATTGGATTAAATCAATAGAAAAATATGAACCTTGTAATGAACAGGAAAAGAAAGATAAAGAAATAATATTAAGGTATTCAAAGATATTCAACGATATATTAACTAGAGACAATGAAATTATACATATTACAAGCTCAGGATTTGTAGTGAATAAAAATAGAGATAAAGTTTTAATGGTTTATCATAATATATATAATTCTTGGGCATGGACAGGAGGTCATGCTGATGGAGATGAGGATTTATTAAATGTTGCAATGCGTGAAGTTAAGGAAGAAACTGGAGTAGAAAACATTAAACCTATTACTAAAGATATTATTTCAATAGATATGTTGACAGTTTTTGGGCATATAAAAAATAGCAAATATATAGCATCACATTTGCATGCATCAGTAGCTTATTTAATAGAAGCAGATGAAAGAGATTTACTTAAGGTTAAACTAGATGAAAATAGTGGAGTTAAATGGATACCAATAAATGAGATAGATTCATATTCAAGTGAAGAACATATGAAAAAAGTATATAGAAAAATAGTAAATAAGCTTTAAGAGTATACATTAACATAAGTTATTCTATATAAAAAGGACTAGAATCTCATAAAGGAGGAAGTAATGAATACTTTAATAGAAGAAGCATTATGCAATTATAAAATCAGATATCCTCAAGTTGAATTTATAAGACATAATGAGAATGAGATATTTAAGGTCACTGATATGTTGTTGAACAAACAATATATTATTAGAATACATAAATCAAGCAAAGGATTTTCAGCAGATATTTTAAGGGATAATGAAAATCCTTTTAATCTTCATATGAGTGAAATAAGCATAATACGTAGTATAAATAAAAATACTGATATAAGTGTTCAGGTTCCAGTAAAAAATATACATGGTGATTTTGTAACAAAGCTGAGAGATGGAACCTTAGTGACCATGTTAACTTGGATAAATGGAAAAACTATAGATGAGGTAGAATTAACTGATGAAGTCTTATTTGAAATCGGAAAAATGGTTGGAAAATTCCATAAGTTCTCAAAAGTTTGGTCTGGGAGTAAAAAAATAAATCGCTATTGTTATGATAAGAAATTATTAAAGAGAATATCTTTTAAGCTTATAAAAGGGATAAAATTAAAGGTTATTTCAAATGAGCAATTTAAAATAATAAAAGATGCTATCAGTGGAATTTATGAGGTTATGAACGAATTAGAACTACAAAAATATTCAAAAGGAATAGTTCACTGCGATCTTGCAAAATCTAATTTAATTGTAAATGAAGCTGGACAAGTAATTCCAATTGATTTTGGATTAAGTGGTATTAGTTATTATTATATGGATTTAGGTTCATTGTTTAGTCATTTTAATAAATCGAATCAACAAAGATGGATAGTTAGTGGATATAAAAGCATTATTAATGAAACAATAAATATAAAGTACATAGAAGCATTCATGGTGTTTCAAATTATTTTTTTCATATCAACACACATAGAAAATGCCAAAGAATATAAATGGTTCAATAAAGCAATAAATAAATGGAGCAGGAATTATTTTATTCCTTTTGCTCAAAAAGAAAAAATTATAGAAAGGAGTATTTAATGGGATTTAAATGGTATAATACACATTCCTATTTAAGATAAAATATGAGGTATGTAATAGTTTGCGTAGTAAAAGGAAAAGCAGGAGAATTTAATAATAAATTAAAAAAAGAACTTTTTGAGAAATTTAATGTGAAATCATCTAAGCTTCCAGCTCATTTTACCATAAAGGCACCTTTTGAATATGATAAAGAAATTACGGATTTAAATAGGGTTATTGAGGAGTTTTGTAAGAATGAAAAAGCAAAAGCTTTTGCAATAGATGGCTATGATCATTTTGATGATAGGGCTATTTATATGAAAGTAAATATGTCAAAAGAAGCAAAGGAATTTCATGATAGATTAATTGATAAGATGAGCCAAATATCATATATTGAATTTGACAAAAAAGATGGCAAGAATAAAACTTTTCATGTAACTTTAGCTTCTAAAAAATTAAAATTAGTTTATCATAAAGCATGGGAATATATTAAGCAGTATCCGTGTAAATTTAATTGTGTCTTTGATAATGTTACAATTTATAAATGGGAAGAAGGAACTTGGAAACTATGCCAGGAGTTTATAATTTAAGATAATTAATACATAGGTTCGTAACATAATTGAGTACTTTTTGTGACAAAACTGTAATAGTACTCTTGTATAATTAAGAAAAGTTGATTATAAATTAAGGTTTTTAAATATTATGAGGTTTACAAAAATATATTTAGAGAGGATGTAATAAACAAATATATAGTTTAATTTAATATGATTTTTAGGTGATATTAATCAAGAAAATCTATTTTGTTTAAAAGGTTTATTTAAGGATAAACGAAATAACAAAATAGATTTTTCATTTATTAACAAAATATTTAATTTAAATTTTTATTGTATATCAACAGGTATATTTGATTGAGTTTTA
>JAEZKY010000037.1 GCA_023435985.1 Bacillota bacterium
TATCTTATATTCATTTTCTTTTAAATTATTATTAAGCTTTACAATTGGAATTACAGAATTAATATCTATAGAAAACCCGACTGCTGGAATACTATTTTTAAAAACATTAATCAAATTATCGTATCTTCCTCCCCTTAAAAGCGTATTTCCCACACCTTCTCCATATCCTCTAAAAATAATTCCAGTATAATAATTTAAGCCCGGAACCATTCCTAAATCAAATGTTACATTCTCACCATAGCCTAATTCCTTAAGCTCCAAATATAACATCTCCAAATATTCCAGGTTTTCCTTTATATCTTCATTAAACGCTAATTTCTTTGCTTCTTCTAAAACCTGTTTATCTCCAAACATCCATGGAAGTTTATTAAAAAACTTCTTATAGTCCTCTTTAATATCCAGATCAGCTAGATAATCTTCCAAATTCTTTAAATTTTTATCTTCTATAAAACGTGCAATAATTTCTTTATATTCCTGATCTATTTCTAAATTTTTAAATGCTCCATTAAAGAATCCAATATTTCCTATTTCTAATTTAAAATCTTTTAATCCTAACTTCTTTAAAGCTTCTAAAGCTAATACCAAAATTTCCAAATCAGATTTTTTATCTTCTAAGCCTATGAATTCAACACCACAATCTGTATATTCATTTCTTTTTCCACCAAGACTCTCATGAACTCTAAACACATTTGAAGTGTATCTAAGTTTTATAGGCAATCCTACATCCTTTAACTTAGTTTCCATTACCCTAGCTATAGGAATCGTCATATCTGGTCTTAGTACCAATATTCGTCCCCTATTATCAAAAAACTTGTACATATCTTCTTCTCTCAAAGACTGAGAATTATAATTAAATGTCTCATAGAATTCTAGTGTTGGTGTTATAACCTCTTTGTATCCCCACTTCTCGAAAAGACCATCCACATTTCTTTCTAAATTTCTTTTTATAATACATTCATCTAATATTAAATCTCTTGTTCCTTCCGGAATCGTATTTTTCTTGCTCATTTTCCACCCCACGATTACTTATTGCTATTTCCTTTAGTGTTTTATCAGTTTAGCACGCTAAATTATTATTAAAATTATAATATCTTATTTCTTACTCTCTGTCAATGATTTTAAATACATTTCTCAAATATTTTTTCATGTTTTAAACTTAATTCTTAAATGCCATTTTTATAATTAAATATAGTTAATTCATAATTTTAATCTTTAATTACTTTTTTATTTATTATCTGTTATTATGTTGATTTTTATCCCCTACCTTACTATTATATAAAATAGTTGCTAAATTATATTATTAATTTAAATTGACTAACTATTTAATTAATCTAAACAAATGTTTATGATATTATAAATAAAAAGCCTTAGCCACATTTAAATGCGGCTAAGGCTTTTTTAGCTTATTAATAAATGGTATGTATCTTCTGCTAGTTACATCCATATTTTTCTGATTTAAATCAACATTTTATTGTGCATTCACACTAAAGAATAGTGCTTTACCAAGTTCAGTGCCTTTTATAGTCTGCTTTGCTAATGAAGCTGCTTTTTCGCCATCGCTAAGAGCACATTCGAAGAATAATTTAAGTCCTTCTTTTTTCACAAATTTAAAAACTTTTTCATCATCCACAGCAATATTTTCCACTATTCCTATTATATCATCTTGTCTTAATGCGCAATTTACTATTATCATGATTTATTCCCCATTTCCATTAATTTTTTTGATAAATAATACAATTTATTCATTACATTTATTATACAAACCGTATACATTTACTATAGCACATAAATACTTTTTTTTCAATTTGTTATAACATTTATATTTCTATTATTTTTCTTAATAATAAATACCTCGGGAAATTCCCGAGGTATTTATTTAAAATTAAAATGTTACAACTTCAATATTTTCAATTGATTTAGATACTAATTCATCTATATTTAACTTTTCTTCTTCTTTTCTAATCATATCAAGTTTAGGATTAGTTTTAGGATGCTTCGGAACAAAAATTGTGCAGCAATCTTCATATGGAAGAATTGAAGTTTCATAGGTTCCTATCTTTCTTGCTATTTCCATTATATCTGTTTTATCCATAGCTATTAATGGTCTAAATGCTGGCCTATCAGCACATTCATCACTTACAATGAGTCCATCCATGGTTTGACTCGCTACTTGACCTATACTTTCACCTGTACTAACTGAATTTATACCGTATTTTTCTGCAAGAACACACGCTATTCTCATCATAAATCTTCTCATTATAATAGTAAGCTCGTCTTCTCTACATTTGTCTACTATTTCCATTTGTATATCTGTAAACGGAACTACATATAAATTTATCTTTTCGGTATATTGAGCTAATATCTTAGCCAATTCTTTAACCTTATCTTTAGCTCTCTCTGACGTATAAGGATGACTATGATAATAAACGCAGCTTACTTCTACCCCTCTTTTGGCCATAAGGTATCCAGCTACCGGAGAATCAATACCTCCTGATAACATAAGCATTGTACTACCATTCATTCCATACGGAAGACCAGCAACAGCTTTTGTTATATCATTATTTGACCAAATATAAGCATAATTATTTCTTATTTCAATATTAATCAAAATTTCAGGATTCTTAACGTCAACATTTATTTCTCCATCATAATTGTTAAGAACATAACCTCCAACTTTTCTTGAAACTTCCATGGAATTTAATTCAAATTTCTTATTAGCTCTATTAGTATTAATTTTAAAAGTACTTCCCTTGGCTTCTTTTACCTTTTCTAATGCAATTTCCTGTATACTATCAAAATCCAAATCAACTTCTCTGACTAAGCATACTTCAAGTACCCCAAATACTTTGCTGATTCTTTTTATGCTTTCTTCCATTTCATCAGTTCTAATAAAATATCTTCCACTATCATGGATAAATTCCACCTTTATTCCTTCAAGCTTCTTTCCTATGTTGTCTCTTAATTTTCTCTCAAATTTCCCTCTATTTAATCCCTTTAAAAATATTTCCGGGGCGTATTTTACTAATATAAGTTCTTTCATTATTTCTTAATCCTCCTTAAAAATCTAAGTCCTTTTTCTAAGACTTCCATTACATAGTCAACTTCTTCCTCATTATTATCATCAGAAAAAGAAAATCTAATTCCACCAGATATTTCATCTTTACTTAATCCTAATGCCTTTAAAACATAACTTCCACCACTTTTTTCCCTTTCTTTAGATGAACAAGCTGATCCCGTGGATACGTATATTCCTGCATCCTCTAAAAAGTGAAGCAACACTTCCCCTCTTACGCCTATAAAGGATACATTTAAAATATATGGTGAAAAATTCTCATTTAATAAACTATTGATTCTTATGTCCGGTACATCTCTTAATTTATCAATAAATTTCTTTTTTATTTTTAGAACTTTTTCATAATTTTCTTTCATATTATGACTAGAATTTCTGGAAGCTAAACTCATCCCCATAATCCCAGGAACATTTTGTGTTCCTGCTCTTACTCCAAATTCCTGAGCTCCTCCTTCTATTAACGGAAGGAGAGCATTAGGTCTTCTAATATATATAAATCCTACGCCCTTTGGTCCATGAAATTTATGCGCACTTACTGTTAAAAAATCTATATTCATCTTCTTCACATCTATAAAAAATTTCCCATAACTTTGAACAGCATCGACATGAAATTTAGCTCTATTACTACTTTCCTTTATTATTTCACCTATTGTTTCTAAGTCTTGAATCACTCCAATTTCATTATTAACATGCATTATTGAAATTAGCACAGTTTCCTTAGTTATAGAATTTTTTAAATGTTCTAAATCAATCCTGCCATCTTCTTTTATCTTCAAAAATGTTACTTTAACATTATTTTCTTCTAATTTTTTAATAGTGTTTATGATAGAAGCATGCTCAAATGGAGTTGTTATAAAATGCGTCCCGCTTTTTAGACTTCCCTTAAGAACTAAATTATTTCCTTCACTTCCACCAGAATTAAAATGTATTTCATTTTCGCTAGCATTTATAGTTTTAGATAATGCCTCTCTACATTCTTTAAGTTTTCTTTCACTTTTCAAACCTATATTATGCAATGCTGATGGATTCCCATAAAACTCCTTCATGCCAAAAACAACTTCATCTATTACATCATCAGTAAGCTTTGTTGTCGAACTATTATCAAAATAAACTTCCATGATAATCTCCTTCTCTTCATATTTGTATAACCCGTTATAAAAGAATTATTAAGTTAAGCATATTAAAGAAAATAACATTTCAATAATAAAATTTGTACTTGAACTAAAATAAGTTAAAATATGCTATTAACCTGTTATTTGTTTTAATATGCCTTATTACTTCCGCACTTTTCTTATAAAATTACTATGTAATACACATGTTTTATTATAACAAAAAAATATTATCTGCATAGTCCTTTTGGGACATGTTAAGGAAAATATTAATTCCATTTTTTGATTGTCCTAAATAAAGCAGTAAACAAGAACTTCTTGTTTACTGCTTTGGTGAGAGAGAGAAAATTATTAAGGGGTAATTCATTTAATATTTATTAGGGTTAATTTTAGTATATCATATTTTGACAAATCTAAACATGTTTTTATTAAAAAAGTGTATTTTAAAAAGAAATTTATTGTTTTTTTAAACATTTTAAAGTTTTAATAAATAACAAATTAATCATTAAACAAATAATTACAATTTATAATAATTTTTAAAAGTATATTTATAATTTAATGGTCTTATATACTTTTTTCCCTGGCTCTTATAAAACTAAATTTGTGAATTAAGAATTATTCTCAACATCGATCTATGTCATTTTACTTTTCAATCTATTTATTTCAGCTTCCTGCTCTTGTATCACTTTCTTATAATCCACTTCTTTTTCACACCATTCCCTGCTTAGATTATTTATTAATGATGCCATTTCATCTGCACTGCCTACTATTCTATTAAATAGCAATAAATTTGATTTAAGAATTTCTGGTATTTCATTATGTGAATATCTCAATCTATGATCTATTTCTCCATATCCCTCTTCAAAAATCGTTCTAACTTGTATTTCTGCTATAACTCTTTTATTCGTTGGATAGAATTCTACTAGATAATGAACTGAACGATATCCCGAAGCTTTTGATCTCACTTCAATATTAGGATCATCAAAAACCTCAATATTATCTCCTTCTCTAACATTAGCGGTAATTTCAATTACTTTCCACGTTTTTACAATAAAATCATGTATTCCCTGCCATTGATCTTTAAATATATGTATAACTCTAATTCCAATTAAATCATTTATTTCATTCTTATAATTATCTACTGTAAATTCAAACTCATCACCATATTTGTCTTTTCTATCTTCCGTTTTTCTTATTATCTTTTCCATTAACCTCTCTGGATCTTTAATCCTTGATTTAACCGAATGCACATTTTTTTGCGAACGTAGAATATTTGCTATAAATCCTGCTTGGTTTTCATAAGAATTTTTATAATCTATATAATCTTCATAAATTTCTTTCAAATTGTTATTACTAATATTATTTTTTAAAATTATTTCCTTCGTCTGAGGATACTTTTCCAAAAACTCATCTATGTTAAAACTTTTTTTCATTCGGCATATTCCTCCATGTAATTGTATTAATTTTATTATTATCTAAATTATACTACATTAACTTGAAATCATAATCTAAAAACATTATTTTTTATGATTTTATATTCTCTAATATTATAAGCATACTAATTTTCTATATAAAAACAAACTGCACAAATTTGAATAAAATACTTCATTTTTATATTTCATTCCTAGTACAGCTTATTACTACTTTACCTATTTAATTCTTTTCTTTAAAAATATGATACTACTGCTCAATCTTTCTCAATTTCAAACTAAACATTTCTCTTATATCCACTTCTTCATCATCAATAAAAATTATTTATCTTAGAATTTCTCTAACTACTTCTCCATCATCGAAATGTATCTTTTCCTTTCCTATTATCTGATAATCTTCATGACCTTTTCCTGCAATTATTAATAAATCCTCATCTTTTAAAATCTTTAATCCTTTTTCAATAGCTTCTCTTCTATCAATAATTTTTTCATAGCTCGAATTTATGCTGCTCATTCCTTCCTCAATATCCTCTATAATACTCATTGGCTCTTCATTTCTTGGATTATCCGAGGTTATAATACAATAATCAGATAGTATTCCTGCTGCCATCCCCATAACTTTTCTCTTAGTCTTATCTCTATCTCCTCCACAGCCAAATATACTTATAACTCTTCCCTCTGTAGCTTCTCTTGCCATCATTAATAATCTCTCTAAAGCATCTGGTGTATGAGCATAATCGACTATTACGTTTTTATTTGCACTGTTTTTTATAATTTCAAGCCTTCCGGGAACATATTTAATATTTGACATTGCTTTTATAATATCGGAAATACTCACCCCAAGACCAATACAACCTCCTATAGCCGCCAAAACATTATAGACAGTTACTTTTCCTGGAATATTTACTTCTACTTCTTTCCGTAAACTCTTAAAGTTAACTTTAAATAAAACCGAATCATTTTTATACTTAATATCAGTAGCTCTAATATCTGCCTCTTTATTTATCCCATAAGTTAAAATTTTACACGCGGCTTTTTTTATAATTTCTTCAGAGATTTTATCATCTAAATTTATAATTCCTATCAAGCATTTTTTAAACAACTTTATTTTCTCATTTTTATAGTTTTCCATTGTGTCATGTTCGTCAAGGTGATCTTGAGATAAATTTGTAAACACCCCAACATTAAAATTACAATTCTCCACTCTATATTTTGCTAGAGCTGAAGATGTGACCTCCATGATAACATTCTCCGCACCTTTATTCTTAAATTCTCTAAATAATCCTTGTAGTTCTAGTGCTTCAGGTGTCGTCGGATTAACTTTTTCTATATTTGCCTCTTTTTCTTCAAATTCATACCCTAAAGTTCCAATTATAGCCGTTCTCTTTTTATTAGCTTCTAGTATATCTTTAATATAATGTATTACTGTAGTTTTCCCATTAGTTCCTGTCACTCCAACTAAATTAATTTCTTTAGATGGCTTGCTATAGAATGAACTGGCTAAACTTGCTAACGCTATCTTTGAATTTTCAACCTTTATCAGTGTTACATTTCTACTTTTAAGTTCTAATTCTTCATCAATCACTATTGCTAAAGCGCCTTTCTTAATCGCCTCTTTTATATAATCATGTCCATCTACATTAGCCCCTTTTATGCATACAAACATCGAACCCTCTATTACTTTCCTGGAATCATAACTTATATTAGCAACATCTATATCAACATTTCCACTAATCAGCTCATATTTCATATCCTTTAACAACTCATATAGCTTCATTTTAATTCCTCCAATCATTTTATTAATTTCGCTATATTCTCATTATATACAACATTTCTACAGTAAGTAGTGTATATATTGCTTGATATGTTGTAAAAAGTGCTCTATCATATAATTAAATAGTATGTGTTCTAAATACAGTGCTACATAAAATTAACTACATTTAGGACCAAAGGGGATTTTATTTATGAATAATGATTATATCAAAAATAAATCAGGTTATTTAAATAAAGATTTTCAATTGTTTCATTTGAAAGATAAGAAAAATCAGGAATTTGAATTTCATTATCATGATTTTAATAAAATAATAATATTTTTATCAGGGAAAGTGACTTATTTGATTGAGGGTAAAGCTTATAATTTAAAACCTTGGGATATTTTGCTTGTGAATAATAATGATGTTCATAAACCAATTATCGATCCTTCAGAAATTTATGAACGTATAATAATTTGGGCTGATTCCAATTTCATTAAAAATCATAACTATGATAACTGTGACCTTTTGACATGTTTTAAATTAGCAAATGAAAAGAGCTTTAATCTCATTAGACTTGAAAGCAAATTACAGAATAATATAAAGTTTATAATAGAATCTCTTAAGACTTCTTTTAATTCAAATGAATTTGGCAGCAAACTTTTAAGCAACTCATTATTTATTCAACTGCTTGTATATTTAAATAGAGTTCATTTGAGTAATATGTATATAACTGAAGAAGATTCTCTTAAATATGACAAACAAATTGAGAAGATTTTAAAATATATAAATAATAATTTATCTGAAAATCTGTCTACAGAAACTTTATCTCAAAGATTCTATATAAGTAGATATTATCTTATGCATAAATTTAAGAAAGAAACCGGCTATACGCTCCACAATTACGTAAACCAAAAAAGATTATTAATGGCAAAAAATTTGATATCAACTGGAGAACCTATTACTAAAGTCTGTATGCAATGCGGCTTTAATGATTACTCATGTTTTCTCCGCTCATTTAGGAAACTATTTTCAAAATCACCTAAAGAATTTTCTCCCAAATAAAAGACTAATTGTTAACTTAGTGATATTTATTATTTACTTTAAAAAAAGTTCAATAGAAGCTAGATTTTTATAATTATATCTTCTCCTAAAAAACATCAACTTCATTATAAGTCTTGTATTTCTAATAAGTTCATTAGCTTACTTTTCAAAGACAGATTACAATAATTAGATATTTTGTTTTACAAATATTTAAAACAATTATTCACTTTTACTATATTAAATAGTATAATGACCTTAATATAACGTTATATCTAACTATAAAACATATACATATAAAAAAATTAACTATTTGTATTTTTTAATATTAATATGTTCTTAGATTTTATATTTATATAAATATATTAAACGTATACTTTTAGAGGTGATTATTATGATTCATATTACTAACTTAAAAGACAGTTTGCCACTTTTCAAGGCTTTAAGCTCAGATGTAAGAATAGACATATTAGATATTTTATCTCAATATAAACAATTAAACATGAATGAATTGTCTGAGAAACTCAACTTAACTAATGGTGCGGTCACCATGCACATAAAAAAATTAGAAGACTGTGGTTTAATAAAAACTGCAAATGTTACCGGAAAGCATGGCCTTCAAAAAATTTGTTCAATTCACGAGGATAAATTTATAATCGATATAGGTACACAAGATGTTGAAAATTCGTATGATATAGATTTAAATATAGGACACTATTCTAATTACGATATCGCTCCAACTTGTGGTCTTGCAACTAAAGATAATTTTATTGGAGAAGTAGATAATCCTAGCTATTTTGCGGATCCCGAAAGAATTAATGCAGATATATTATGGTTTACTAAAGGTTTTATCGAGTATAGAATTCCAAATTATTTAAAACCTAGTGAACGATTTTCAGAGTTACAAATCTCTATGGAAATAAGTTCGGAAGCTCCAGGTTCATGCAGCATCTGGCCTTCTGATATACATTTTTTTATTAATAATCAAAATATAGGCAGCTGGACTAGTCCTGGAGATTTTGGTGACAGTAAAGGTATTTTAACTCCATCATGGTGGCTTCCCAATTGGAATCAATATGGATTATTAAAACTATTAACAATTAATTCCTTTGGGTCCTTTATAGATGGAATTAAAACTTCCGATATTACTCTAGAAGATTTAGAATTAAATTATAAGAGCGATATACTACTTAAATTAGCTGTTCCAGAAGACACAAAACATGTAGGTGGTTTGACCATATTTGGAAAAAACTTTGGTAATTATAGTCAAGGAATAAGTATCAGACTTGTTTATAACACTATAACCGAATAATATATTAATAATTACACTTCTTACTTTTTATAATCTGCCTCTACATTTTATAGCAGCCGAAATACTGGGAATCCCATTATTTCGGCTGCTATAAAATCAAAAGTATTTTTAATCAATTCATGTATAAACTATTTTCTCAAATTATATTAAACTTGAAAAACCCTTGCATCAGAAGATGGTTTTCCGAAATTTGGAGTTCCATCTTTATTCCATTTAATCACTTCAACTCTAGTATGTCTATTAGGATCACTTAGTGGGTCTCCTTTTAGCTCGCTGTAATTTCTAGCATGGTAAACCAAAAGATCTTCCATTCCATCTTCTGAGACCGTAAAACTATTATGTCCTGGTCCATATTGACGATTTTCATAAGATGTTTTAAATACAGGTTCTTTAGATTTTTTCCATGATAAAGGGTCAAGTAAATCACTCTCTTCATTCGCTGTAAGCATCCCAATGCAATAATTCTCATCGGTAGCACTCGCAGAATACGTTAAAAATATTCTACCATTTTTCTTCAATACAGCTGGTCCTTCATTCACCCAGTATAATTTTCTTTCCCACTCAAGCTCTGGTTTTGATAATAATACTGGCTTAGATTTCAGTGTAAATGGATTCTTCATCTCAGCAATATAAACATTTGAATGAGAATTAGATTCTACTTTATGATCTTCTTGTGCCCAAACATAATAGCGCTTATTACTATGTTCAAAAGTAGTTGCATCTATAGAAAAAGTATTCCATCCAGTATCTATTCTTCCCTTTTCAATCCAATTATTTGTTAGTGGATCTTCATTATAGTTTTCTAAAACATACATACAATGATTAAAGGTAATACCAGTAACTTCTTTACTTGGAGCTGCTGCAAAATAAATATACCATTTCTTCTGAATATAATGAATTTCCGGCGCCCATATTAATTGGCTCATTTCACCACTATCATGCTTTTTCCAGATAATCATTGGTACTGCATCTTGCAATCCTTGAATTGTTTTAGATCTTCTAAGTTCTATTTCATCAAATTTTGGTACCGAAGCTGTAAAATAATAATATCCATCATTATGCTTATAAATGTATGGATCTGCTCTTTGAATAACAATGGGGTTTTTGTATATTGCTTTTGTCATTTTTCCCCTCCCTTTTTTGTGATAATTAACTTATTAGTATAAATCATAACTTTAATTATTAATTAGATTTATGAAATTAATTTTAGTAAAACTATGTTTGCGATATATTTATTTGTAGCAGCATTCTAGATAAAACAATTCATATTTAAACCAAAATAATAAGAGAGAGTTTAACTCAACTTCTATTATTTTGATATTACTATCACCACTTGTTTCTAATATCAGGACAATAGTTCTTTTTTACTGCCGCTCTCATTTCAACGAAACACCCACATATCTTACACATCCCATTAACGAGGTTATCACATTCTCTGCAAAGATTTAATCTTCTTTTATACTCATCATCTTCTGTCTTTATATGCTTATCTATGTTGCTAATATATTCTTGCATATTTTTATATTCATTTACTTCGAATATTTCATCTAACAAACATCGTCTACAAATTCTATTTTCCATTTTAATGTCTACTCTATTATAAAACTTAACACGCTGCAGGCTGGAATTGTAAAGTTTAATCCTTTATCAGTTATAGTAAAATTAGTAAATTCTTCCGGCTTCACATTTTCTGGCTCATCAAATGTATTATGCGCCTCCATTTTATTGGTTAATATAGTTGCTTTTACAGTTTTAACTTCTTTATCTACTATGATTCCTTCTATATCATAGTTTTCGCTAACAGATAAATTATTTATTGTTATATTTATTTTTCCCTCCTCATCCATTGAAGTTGATTCCTGTAAATTTGGAACCATATTTTCTTTTTCAATTCCAATATTTTTACTCTCTATATAACTTTCAACCATAGTAGATTCCTGATGATTTTTATACATGTTGAACACATGATAAGTTGGAGTTAATATCATCTTTTCTCCCTCAGTTAATATTACAGATTGAAGTACATTAACAACTTGTGCTAAATTAGCCATTTTCACTCTATCAGAGTGTTTATTAAAAATATTTAAATTAATTCCTGCAATCAATGCATCTCTCATAGTATTCTGTTGATATAAGAAACCGGGATTTGTTCCAGGTTCAACATCGTACCACCCTCCCCATTCATCAATTATTAAATCTACTTTCTTTTCAGAATCGTATCTATTCATAATCTCAAGATGTTTTTCAATTAATTCTTCCATTTTTAATGTTTTATTTAAAGTAACATACCAAGCCTTTTCATCAAAATCTGTAGCTGATCCTTTATTTTCCCATCCCCATGGATGAGTATAATAATGCAGAGTTAGTGCATCCATAAATTTATATGCTACTCTCATTACACCTTCTGTCCAATTATAGTCATCTATATTTGATCCACAAGCAATCTTGTAAAGCTTGTTATCTCCGTAATTTCTACAATATGTTTGATATCTTCTAAACATATTGCCATAAAACTCTGGAGTCATATTTCCACCACAGCCCCAGTTTTCATTTCCAATACCAAAATATTTAATTTTCCAAGGTTCTGCATGTCCATTTTGTTTTCTTAATTCTGCCATTGGAGAAATACCATCAAAAGTTAAATATTCAATCCATTCTGACATTTCCTGCACTGTGCCACTTCCAACATTTCCATTAATATACGGCTCACATTCCAATTGTCTGCATAATTCCATAAACTCATGAGTACCAAAGCTGTTATCTTCTACAACTCCTCCCCAATGAGTGTTAACCATCTTTTTTCGATTTTCTCTTGACCCAATCCCATCCTTCCAATGATATTCATCTGCAAAGCATCCTCCCGGCCAGCGAAGTACTGGTATTTTAATTTCTCTTAGTGCTTCTACCACATCACATCTCATACCATTTTCATTAGGTATATTAGAATTTTCCCCGACATATATCCCATTATAAATACATCGTCCTAAATGCTCTGAAAAATGTCCATAAATTTCTTTACTTATTTTGCTTTTTTTATTTTTTGTATTAATTATTAATTTACTCATATTATCAACCACCTACATAAATTAATTATCAATTTTGCATTTAATATTTTAAATATTATCCTTTTACTGCTCCAGCTGTCATACCTTCAACAAAATATTTTTGAAAACATCCAAATAGAATAAATACTGGTATTATTGAAATAAAAGAACCTACGAACAATAAATTATAGTTGTTTCCATACGGTGTTAATAAGGTATTTAGTCCTATTGGTAAAGTAAACTTTCCACTATCTTTCAATACTAACATCGGCCACAACAAATTATTCCAACTAAACATTGCATTTAAAATTGCCATTGCTGCAAAAGACGGCTTCATTATAGGTAAAATTAATCTAAAGAAAATTCCATATTCTGATGCTCCATCTATTCTTCCTGCTTCAACAAGATCTCTTGGAATTCCAGATAGATATTGTCTAAAGAAAAATATAGTTGAAGCACTTGCTATGGTTGGTAATATAATTCCAGCATAAGTATTTGTTAAATGCATATCGCTTATTTGATTATATAAAGGCAACATTAAAATTTCAAAAGGTACCATCATAACAAATAATACACATATAAACAAAAAATTCTTTCCTTTAAAATCGTACATTGCAAATCCATAAGCAACAAATGCACTGATAAGCAATTGAAGAATTACCTGTAATAATGTTAAAAATAAACTGTTAAAAAACCATGTAAATAAACTATTTTTTTCTGTAAATAAAATTATATAATTTTTAAGTGACATTTTAGCAGTATCAATTGAAACATCCATACCATTTGCTATTACTAAAGCACCATCTTTAAAAGTAGAAATAAAAAGTGTATAAAAAGGAATTAGCACTATTACAGCTATGAAAGCAAAAATCATAAAAATTAATATTCTCGTTGGTAACCTCTTTCTGTTCCTTGCCAGATTTCGAGTGGTTTTTTTACTATTTTTCCCATTACTTAAACTTATATCACTTTGCATACTAATCCCCCTTTTTAAATGTTCCATTTAGTTTTAGTTGTACTAAATTAATTGCCATTCCAATAATAAACAATACTAAACCTACAGCAGATGCATATCCCATAGCATTCTTTTCAATACCTTGTCTATATAAATATCCTACAATAGTAAGACCTATATTGTTAGGCGAATTATTACCATTGAACACCATATAACTTTCCATAAACATTGCAAGTCCGGCATATATAGATATAGTAAGTACATAAATTGTTGTTGGCTTAAGTTGAGGAATTGTTATATATTTAAACTTTTGCCACGTACTAGCTCCATCAATATCTGCTGATTCATATAATTCTGCCGGAATATTTTTTAATCCTGATAAAAAATATAACACGTTAACACCTGTCCATCTCCAACATGCTAAAAATAATAATACTATAAATCCTGTAGTTCCATTTTTTAACCATTTAAATGGTTCCATTCCAAATAGCGCAACAAATTTATTCATTAGCGAAGTAGCTTGTTCTCCAAAAGCAAATCTAAATACAATACCTGCTACAGCCACAGAGGTTAAAGCTGGTAAATATAATGCAGATTTAAAAAATTCTTTTCCAACCATTAACTTACTATCTATTATGCACGCAAGTATCATTGGAATTGGAATAAGTAATATCAATGTCCATACCATGTATTTAAAGCTATTCCATAGTGCTATTAAAAATACCTTATCTCCTAGTAGTTTTGTATAATTTTCAAAACCAACAAATTTCCTTGACCCTGGTAATACATTTTCAAAACTCATTATTACTGTATTTATCATTGGAGAAATGAAAAAAAGTAAAAATACAAGCATAAATGGCAATATAAATACATATGGTGCTACTTTTTTATTATATATAAATCTCTTAACCATTGTCCGATTTCCTCCCATTACACATTTAAACAATACAGAGAAACCATTTTTTAAGCTTAATATTTTTATAAAATAGCTTCTCTGTATAAATATTTAACTATTTCATTTCATTTTCTACTTGTTGTTGTGCTTCATCTAATGCTTGTTTTATATCCTTTTTATCTTCAAATACACTATTTAAAGTAACTGTGTTTAGTACATTATAAATGCTTGGACTAGCATCAGTTGATTTAATTAATTGTATTTCATCTTTAATTTCATTTAATGTATCAAAAGGATTTGTCTTGAAATATTTTACATACTTATTATCTGAATTGTGGGTAATGTCATTTTTAGTCCATAAATCTGTATTACATGGATCAAACCCTAATTCTTCCCATATTGCTTGTTCACCTTCATCTGAAAGTTTTGCATATGCTAAGAATTCTTTAAGACTTTGCTTATTTTTAGCAGTTTTAGTTACAACTGTGCCAGTACCACCAAGACCTACAGAACGTGGTTGACCTTTTTCAAATACTGGAGCTGGAGCAATTGCCCATTTACCTGCTTGATCAGGCATATATTGTAAGAATCTTGACATATACCAAAAAGCTTTAATTACAACTGCATAATCTCCATTGTTTATCGCACCTTCAGCATCTGTTGTATCAGGTTGTCCGCCTGGAATAGTAGCAATTGCATGAGCATCTTGTAAATCTCTTAACGTAGTAAGTGCTTTAACCATTTGAGGACTGTTTAATTGAGGCTTGCCATCAGTATCAGTAAAGTCAGATTTTTGTTCTGCTAACATAAGCGCTTCTTGCCATTGTGCACTTGTATCAGCTGTACCGAAATTCTTACCGGTTGCAGCATAATATTTAGCTCCTGCTGCTTTAAAATCATCCCAAGTTACTATGGATTTATAATCAATTCCTGCTTTTTCTAAAAGTTCAGTATTGTAGTATGCAACACATGCTCCAACGTGTGTTGGTAATCCATAATTATGTCCATCTTTACTGTAAAGATCAATACGAGATTTAACTAACTTGTCCTTATATGGAGCAATGACATCATCTAGTGTCTCCAATTGTGGCTCTCCTTTTAAGAAGTTAGGGAATTTACCTACTTCTATATCACATGCATCTGGTGCGCCTTCTCCTGACAAGAGTGCAGATTGCAATTTATTATGCATATCATCATAAGGAAGAACAGTAAAGTTAATCTTTAACTTCTTATCAGGATTTTTCTGATTCCATTTTTCTAACATTTCCTTATAAAAGGTTGCATGCATATCAACAAATGTCCACATTTGTAACTCATCGCTTGAAGACGATGATGCTGAATCCGTTCCACTATTGCTGCTTGTGCTAGCACTTCCACCACATCCGATTAACATTGTAACTGCAAGAGATGTTGTAACTGCAAGTGCTACAAGCTTTTTTAATATTTTTACACTTTTCATATTTATATGCCTCCCAATATATTTATGAATATATTTTTAAATATTATATGAGCATTATTCCTCTGAATTAAAAATCAAATAAATTTTCTTCCAAATGAATAATGAACAAAATCAAATATATTAAATAATTTTTATTTCCTTGATTTAATGCTTTTATTTTAATTTTTAGCGTAATAAAAACCAAGTTTTTATTTTAGGTTTATATAAATCAAAGCAATGTTTATTTATAATACATTTTTGCTTGCGCTTTAATTTTGCCATGCAGCTACTTATAGTAATCCTTTTCAAAGTTAGCATTATTATAATAATTATTTAGTTTTCTATAATTATTATATTCTTATATAAATTAAAGTCAATATTTTCATATTAGATTTATATGAATTATTTTATATTTACATAAAATATAATTCAAACATCTTCGTATTCATATAGTAAAAGTAGTCGATTAGTATCTATTTGTGAAATCCTCAAAAAATTTTAGTCGCAATCATAAATCACTAATAAAAAAATCTCAGGTGACTGTTTAACTATAGTAAAATGAACTTTTATAATAATTATCCACAGATTCAAATTATTATAGATTCCTAAAGAATAAAAAAAGCCTTCTAAGAAGGCTAAATTAATTAAACTTAATATGACAATATCCAGTAGGATTTTTCTCTAAGTAATCCTGATGATATTCTTCTGCTGCATAATATTTTTCTAGTGGTTTAATTTCAGTTACAACTGGTTCTTTATATTTCTCTTGAATTTTCATTTTGCTTTTATTAATTATATCAATATCAGAATCATCAATGTAGTAGATTCCACTTCTATATTGAGTTCCAACATCTCCTGCCTGTTTATTTACTGTTGTAGGATCAATAACACTCCAAAATTTATCTAATAAAGTGTCTAACGAAACTGCTTTTTCATCATATGTTATATAACATACTTCTACAAAATTGGTATTATCTTTGCATACTTCTTCATAAGTTGGATTTTCTGTTTTTCCATTTGCATATCCTACTTCTGTTTCTACTACCCCTGATATCATTGAGAAGAGTTTTTCTACTCCCCAGAAGCAACCTCCACCTAAAACTATTTTCTTCATATCTTATCACATCCTTTAATTAGAATTATACCTCCATATGAATGAGTATTACAATTAATTTATATCTAAAATTATATTATATTCCATTTATCCATTGTAAAATGTCATTATATATCTCTAATTTGTTCTTCTCATGCAAAAGGTCATGATATTTATTTAAATAAATATTATAAACAATATTTTTATAACCTATCTTCCTTATAAAGTTTGTCAACTCATCAAACTTTCTTGTATTTATAATTACTAAATTTTTTTCACTCTTAACACTTTCTCCATGATCTCATGATCACGAACAACACATATATACCCATTCTCCCCAATGTAATTCATAAATTCTATATATCTCTTTCTATGTTCCATCATACCATGACTAATTTAAAGTACTCCCTTTATTCCTTTATTAGGTACATAAATTGTCACCCTATATTTACTCCATCCTATACAGATTCAATCTTAAAATCTTGAAATTTCTTAAAATAGTTACTTATTTTTTCTTCACAGCATACTTTTCTCATACATTCCTCCAATTTATAAAATTCTACCTAAAATATATTTCCCTACATTAAAATATTTAAAGATGTATTTTTTGATAAACTTAAAATGTCTCAAAGATTACGTATAATAATCTTCGAGACATTTTAAATTCCTTTTTGGGAAATATATTATTTTGCTAATAATTCTTTATTAATTCTTCTTACTTTTTTCGTTATTATTCTCAGATTTTGATGAGTTGCTATTACTTTGTAAATTTACATTTTTATTTTCTTTTTTATCATATATATCCGCACTCTTGTTTTCTTTATTATCGCTGCTGTTCTCTTCTTTTTTGTAATTTCCATAATTACTTTTTTCTGATTTTGTGCCTTCCGATCCATTTGAATATGAATCAATAGATGTATTAGATAAACTTTCTTCTTTATTACCTTTTATTGTTGTATCCTCATTAGAAATTTCATCTGCATTTATATTAGTATTTGTAACATTATCATCACTTCCGTTATTTTCTTTTAATTCATTAGTCTTTTTCATTATATCCTTTACTGAATTATTCTCATAATCTTCTATTTTTATAGTTGAATCTAGTTCTTGAAGTTTTTGGATAAGATTTAGCTTTCCTGGTGTTATGCCAAGCTGCCTTGCTTCATCTCTTTGTGCAAGAGCAACATTTTCAGTTTCGACCTCTGCATCCACATTATTATTCTCCAATGTTTTATTAACAGTTTCCTTTAATGATTCGTCTAATTTAGTTGCAATGTTTTTTTTATCAGTAGATGTAGTAACCTCAATTGCAGATGAACCATCTTCTTTTATATATCCATAAGAAATTGCATTTGATATTACAGAACTAACAGCGTTATTAATATTAAAATTAATTAAATTAGTATTTTCCAATACTTTTCTACCATCTTCATTATATGCTTCAGCAGATACTACTTTATCAAATCCATTTACCCCCAATTCAACACTTGGATTTATATCTACACTGACATATGCTATTGGAGTTCTAGCATATGCATATCCCCCACCTCCCAAACTTAAAATAATTACAGCTGATAATGCTAATGCTATTTTTCTCTTCACCAAAATATGTTCTAAAACACTATAAACTTTATCTTTAAGAATATTCGTTTCTTTGTAATAACCCGTTTTTTTCTTTATAGATTTTTCAATCCGTCTTCTTGTAAAAATACCCAATGATAAATTAATATCTTCTTTTAATAATAAATCAGTATCACTAATGCCTAGCTTATCCAATTGTTCAAATAATTTATCTTCCAATTTATAAAATCCCTCCTAAAACATTTCTTAATTTTTGCATACATCTAGATACTTTCTTATCAATAGTATTAACTTTTATACCAAGGTCTTTAGATATATCTTTTGAACTTTGATAAAAGTAATATTTCCTTATAATTATTTCACTATCTGGATCTCCCAGCGACTTTATAGCATTTATTAATTGAATATTACTTTCCTTTAATAAAATTGAATGCGACACATCGTCTTCCTTACTGTGTAAATCTTGTGATACATCATCTATCGGTATATGGTTATTATTCTTGTTTTTTCTATGCATATCTATAGCTTTCCTCTTAGCTACTACTGCTAAAAAAGCCTTAATTGATCCTTTTTCTAAATCTATTTTATTCCTATAATGAAATACCTGAAAAAATACATCACTTACGCATTCCTCTATATCTTCCTTTGAATATATACCTGATAATTTATTAAATATTATTGTATAAATAAATGCCATATAATTATCCATCATTATTTTGAGGCCTACTTCAGGTTTATTATGTAAAAGATTAAGTAATTCTATATCCGAAACCAAAGCGCACCTTCTTCCCACAAAATTCTATTTATATTATATAGTTCGCAACAAAGCTGACTAATCTGACAAAGTGCAACAACAAAAAACTTATATTTATTATTAACATAACATTTACTAAACAATTATTATTGTGTCATATTCTATAAAATATATAGTATTTGAAGAATAATAGTTTTTAAATTCTCTTTATTTATATCTTTACATAATAAAATCAATAGCTAATATTTATATTAACTATTGATTTATAGGTTAATTATTTATTTTTATTTTTTCTTTATTACTATTTTTACTTTCTGAATTTAATTTACCATTATCATTTTGATTCTTTTGTTTTACCGAAGCGTTTTTTTCTTTATCATTTTCAATGCTGCTATCTTCTTTTTTACTATTAATACTTGCATTCTCGCCTTTTTCATCATTACCATTATCAGTTTGAATTCCAGTACTTTCTTGAGTAGTCACATCACCGCTTGTACTAGTGTCTGTGCTTGTAGTATTATTTATATCTGTATCATTATTAGTATCCGTACCTGTATTACTATCACCATCAGAAGTATCATTCTTATTCATTTTTCTTAATTCCTTAACCTTCTTTTGTATGTCTTTTACTGAGATTGTTTTATAATCTTCCACTTTTATTGTTGGATCTAATTCTTGAAGCTTTTGTATAAGGTTTAACTTCCCAGGTGTTATACCTAGTTGTCTTGCTTCATCTCTTCTTGCAAGTGCAACATTTTCAGATTCAGCTTCTGCGTTTACATCATTGTCCTCTAATGTTTTATTGGCAGCTTCCTTTAAAGATTCATCTAATTCAGTTGCCATCTTTTCTTTATCTGTAGATGTAGTAATTTCAACTGCAACTGCTGCTGTAGTTGTGGCATCTTCTTTTATGTATCCATCAGAAATCGCATTTGAAATTACAGTACTGACAGCTTTTTCAACATCAAAGTTTACTAAATTAGTTCCTTCTAATACTTTTTGACCATCTTCATTATAGGCTTGTGCAGATATTACTTTGCCAAAAGAATTTACGCCTAATTCTACACTTGGATTAATATCCACACTAACATATGCTGCTGGAGTAGTTTTAGCATATGCATATGCTCCTCCTCCACCTAAACTCAAAACTGTAGCTGCTGCTAATCCTAACGCTATTTTTCTTTTCATAATAATTCCTCCAAAATATTATTTTCTTCAATCGTTGTTTTACTTTTTAGCATTCAAATGCTAGTCAGTAATAATTTTCAACTTAATATTTTTATAAATATCTTCCTCATGCATTAATGTACATTTTAATTATTGAGAACATCTTATAAGATTTACTAAGTTGCCTTATATTATACAATTCGTGATCCTAAATAAAAACCTGACAAAATAAAATTCAATTTATTTTATTATTAGGATAAATATAAATTTTCAAAACAATTTATATTTCTTTATTTCTTAGATTTATTCCATATAAAAAAGAGTCCTTTATTTAGACTCTTTTCTTACCGGTTTATATTTTGAGTTTGTTTTATCACTTGGATTTATATAATCATAATCACCATTTTCAGTTTTCTTTAATCCTAAAGAAGCCATTTGCTTTTGAGTAACTTTACGTTTATTAGTCATAATTAATCCTCCTTACATGCTTTTAGATTTACCATGCAAATAGGATTTTATTCTTAATTTTAAAATATGTTAAGCTCTAACAAGCTGACTCCTTTTCAATTTCCTCATTTAATTCACTTTTATAATCATACACATGCAATGCCGTCATAAGAATTACCCCAATGCAAACCACAACAAAAACTAATGACCATACTTTATTTATTCCATAAGAATCTATATATTTTCCAACAAGAGAAGTACCTAATGCAGTTGATAATGCGTAAGTTAAATTGCTGGCTGCACTAATTCTTGCTCTAAAATTTTTAGGACTATTATTAGCTATATATACTCCATTATTAGTTGAAGATATTATTTCTCCTATTGTCCAAAGTATAGTTGAAACCACATATAAAGAAAAAGCATTTCCTATTATGCCTATCATACCAAATCCTATGGCATAAAAAATTCCTGCAAAAATCACATTTGTAAGAGTTTTAAATTTTTTCGTTATAGAAATGATCATCACTGTTAAAAATATTACTGTAATAGCA
This sequence comes from Bacillota bacterium, assembly GCA_023435985.1. Lineage (GTDB taxonomy): Bacteria > Bacillota > Clostridia > Clostridiales > Clostridiaceae > Clostridium. The sequence goes on from JAEZKY010000037.1 coordinate 21,639, forward strand.
TTAATACTCATTAAATAACCAAATTTTTCTGTTCCTTCAGTTCCAAAAACTTCATTCAGCATCATCGGTGCTGCAAATGAAATTTGAGTATATGCAAAAGAATAGAACATATTAAATATCATAAAAAAAGTAAGTCTAGGCCTTTTTAAAAGTATTTGAACTAAATTTCCCTGTTCCTCTCTTTCCATAATGTTTTTTTCTTCTGTAATTCCTGTCTTTATTTTGGTTTCCTCAATGTAAATATAAAAAATTATTATTGCTATAAAAGAAGTTAGCGCATCTAATATAAAAAGAAGTGAAAGATAATTATTAAATAAAAATCCTGCTACTATGGGACCTACTGCAACTCCTATATTTATCCCCAAATAAGTTAGTGATGATCCTATCTGTCTTTTTTCAGGAGTTAATTCATCTGCTATGATTGCAGAAAGTGTTGGTCTGACAAAGCCATTAAAAAATGCTGAGATAATTACTAAACCAACAATTATTAACGGATTTTTTATAATTCCACATAAAAAAATAGCTATTGCTGCTACTCCCTGTCCCATAAAATAGGTTTTCCGCCTGCTTACCTGATCTGCAAACTTCCCGCCCAAAATTGCTGCAGGCATTGAAACTAATGAGGTTATCATTACAATTAGTCCTGTCACAGAATAAGAAAAATCAAGTTTTTGTGTTAATAACAAAGATAAAAATGGAAATACAAAGTCACCAAACCTATTAATTATCTGCACCGTAAATAGTGCATATATACTTTTCGGCAATCCTTTATAAGTATTAAAAATATTCAATTTTAGCCCCCCTTAAAATGCCTAATAAAAAAATAAAGCCCATATTTTACGAGCTTACTTTATTTATGTAATTATACACTAATAATTTGAGTAAAGAAAGATATAGTATGCATTTCTATTCTTTTATTGTAAAAAATACCATAAATATTAATTTAATAAATGCCAGTTCATTATCTAAAATTTTACCTTCAAATGCTCCTGCTTGTTCTAATTCAGTTCCAATAAATAATGTAATGTAGTATTTATACCAATATTTCTAATTCCATTCACTATAATAAATTATTTATATATTATAAATTATCAAAAACACTTAACAAAAGTGTACTATACCATATGTTTACTTTATTCAATATTTAAAGTAAACTCAAAAAGTACAAATACTAATTCTATTAAGTGTTTTTATAAACTTGTTTTAGAATACTTATCTTACAAAAACATATATGCTTTTTACCACTTGTCATTTAAAACCAGATTACATATCTTCATTTTATCTAGAAACAACAACGTCTGGAGCGTCTTCTTCTACATGCAAGATTTAAAACAGCTTGCCTTGTTTTGGCATTAGCATCTTTTACTCCTTGCCTATATCCTTCCATAGTTCCTTGATCTCTTCCACCCGTAAATCCATCATTATAGCCATCATTATAGCCTTCTCTATATCCTTGATTGTACGTATCTGCTAATGTACCTGCTAGAATATTATCTCTTCTGCAATTACGATTAACATTTTCTCCAGCTGTCTCTCCAAACGGATTTGGATTATTGCATCTGCATCTTCTATAATTTCTATTTTCCATTTTTTCTCTCCTTTGTATTTTATCAATTTCTATATAGTATATTATGATTATTTATTTTATTTGTTATTGATTTAGGCACTCATAAATATTTAATAATTTACTATTTTATATACGCAAAAATAGCGAGGGCCCCACCTCGCTATTTCTATTCCATACCTACAAATTCAACTTTTTCTACATTCTTAATACTAAGCAATCCATTAGTTAAAGTTTTTATGTCACAATCCACAGTTGAAAGATCTATTGTTATACTTAAATTAGCATAGCCATTAAGAGGTATACCTTGATTTATTGTCAAGATATCTCCACCTTTTTCTGAAATATAATTACTAATAATAGATAAAAGCCCCTTTTCATTTTTAAAAATGATATTATAAGTGATTTTTCGCCCCTCTGAAGTTTCTGCAAAATCAAATACAAAATCCTTATACTTATAATATACACTTCTACTTATCCCTGCTATTTTTACAGCTTCTGTTATTTCTTTTACTTTGCCGTCTTTTAAAAGTTTTTTAGCATATAAGACTTTTTCATAAACATCGGGTAATACCCGTTTATCTATAACTAAGTAATCTCCACTCATTAGTTTCTACCTTCTATAATGGTTGCCCCCGCATTATCTAAAGATAACTCTAATATATTCCATTCCAATCCTTTTATTTTTAAAAATTCCCTAAGCTTATTGCTAAAGCGCTCATCCTTTTCGTCGATAATCGCCATGATTGTCGGACCTGCACCACTTAAGTAGCACCCCAATGCTCCTAATTCATAGCTCTTATTATACACCTCTTCAAAACCAGAAATCAATTTGCTTCTGTAATTTTGGTGAAAGGCATCTTTACATGCATACTTAATTAATTCATATTTTCCACTCGAAAAGCTTGCTACCATAAGAGCAGCTCTTGAAACATTATAAATCCCATCTTTTAAGCTTATTTCTTTAGGAAGTACACTTCTTGCTTTTGATGTGGATAATCTAAAATCAGGAATTATAGAAATAAACTTAATCCCTTTTTTTACATCTACCTTATCATAGAAAGTTTTATTTTCATCAACTATTGCAACCACCATACCACCAAGTAATGCTGGTGCAACATTATCTGGATGACCTTCAATTTCTACAGCCATCTGTAATAATTCTTCTCTTGAAAACCTTCGTCCTAAGATTTCATTTGCTCCTACTAGTCCCCCAACTATACATGTAGAGCTGCTTCCAAGACCTCTAGATACTGGTACATCTTGTTTTATTTCACTTATTTCAATTCCTTTTATTTTATAGCCCGCCTTATCAAAACAATATTTCATTGCTTGATATATTATATTACTTTCATTACAAAATTCTTCTGGCATTCCATTGAACTTCAAACCATCTTCCAATTCCTTAAATTCAAACTCATTATATAAGTTTAATGCTATACCTAAGGAGTCAAATCCAGGTCCCATATTAGCTGATGTAGCTGGTATTCTCACTTTTATCATACGAATATTCCCCTATGCATTTAAGTAAGAAAGCAGAGCATTTTTCATCTCATTCTTATCCCATACTTCATCATAACGTACCTCAGCATTTTCCAAAATACTTAAGCTATCTGGCACTTTATTATCAGTTGCTTTTGATAATTCTTCCAATACCTTAAAATCATTTAATCCTTCTACATCAATGTTAAGCGCATTACAAATGCTTCTTGGAAATTTGAATGGACTTGCCGTTGAAAGTATCAAAGCTGGTTTGTCATCCTTAGCGTCTCTTACATACTTCTCTTTAACAACATATGCTACAGCAGTATGAGTATCCATTAAATACTTATCTTTTTCATAAACTTCTTTTATTGCTGCATATACTTCTTCAGTTGTTGCAAAATTTCCATAGAACTCTTCTATAAAGTTTTTTATTTTTTCATTTACTTCATAAATACCTTTTGTATTTAAATCCTTCATTAATTCACTGACAACTGCTGTATCCCTTCCGCTTGCTTCAAATAATAATCTTTCTAGATTTGATGAAACAAGTATATCCATTGATGGTGATTCCGTTAAAACAAGTTCTCTTTTCTTATCATATACTCCTGTTTCAAAGAAATCTGCTAAAACTTTGTTTTCATTTGATGCACAAATAAATTTATCTATTGGTAACCCCATTTGCTTAGCGTAGTATCCTGCTAAGATATTACCAAAATTTCCTGTTGGAACTACTACATTTATTGCATCATCTTTTTTTATTATTCCTTGATTTACTAAATTAAAGTATCCATAAAAATAATACACTATTTGAGGTACTAGTCTCCCAATGTTAATCGAGTTTGCTGATGATAAGATGAATCCCTTTTGAGCTAGCCCTGCTCTAAAATCATCATCTCCAAATATTTCTTTAACTCCAGTCTGAGCATCATCGAAATTGCCCTTTATTCCGATAACTTTGACATTGTTTCCTTCTTGACTTGACATTTGTCTCTCTTGAATCGCACTAACTCCATTTTTAGGATAATAAACTACGACTCTAAAGCCTTCAACATTCTTAAACCCTTCAAGTGCAGCTTTTCCAGTATCTCCTGACGTTGCAGTAAGAATTGTTATATCCTCTTTAACCTCACAAATTTTCTTAGCCCTTTTCATAATTTGTGGTAAAAATAACAACGCTGCATCTTTAAATGCGCATGTAGGTCCATGATACAATTCCAAAAAATTATTTTTCACTTCTACACTAAACCTATCATTATATGCATCATTAATCGCCCCTATTAATTCCGCATCATCAATGTCAGTGAAATACTCATTGATAATTTTAAATGCTAACTCTTCATATTTGATGTGTGTATCCTGTTTCAGCTCATCATAAACCTTAGGAAATTCATCTGGAACATATAATCCTCCATCTTTAGAAATTCCATTAATTATCGCTTTAGCAGATAGTATGTCTTTTTCTAAACCTCTAGTACTTCTAAACTTCATCTGATCTCACCTCAAAATTGTATTAAATATGAAAATATATTCCTCTTTTACTGACAAATTTAAATATATAAAAACATATTCCACTTGTTATATATATTATCATGTATTTTATAGATATACAAGTGTTTTTCTGTAAAATACATGATAATATAATTATTTTTTTACATGTAAATGTTTAAAGGCATAATTTGAATCGCACATTCATTTATTCTCAAATTTGGACACTTAGGTACAAATATATCATTTTTCTCTAAGCACTCTAAAAGAGGTTTACATTTTTCAAAAAATTTTTCATAGAACTCCTCTTGTCCTGTTTTTCTTAATAGACTTATGGAATCACATTCTTCAGTGCAAGTTTTAATCACTTTTCCAATAACCCTGCAAGGGCAATTTACAGTATCAAATATGTTATACCTATTATTCATAAAATTTTCTTTATTTACAGTTAAAATTGCTGTTCCTTTTCCACTGTTCATTATTAAATCCAATGTATTGTTATATGTCAAAACACTTTTTACATATGTTAACATCTTCAAGAACATGGTAAAATTAATATTTCCAGGACAATTCTTAGCTAAATCATCTAGATATTCACTTCCAAATATAGATATTAAATTTATCAATGTATCAACAAAAGGCAGAATACCTTGATTTGTAACTGTCCCTCTAAGTTCTATTAAATCTCCTGGATATATATTATTATTCTCTATATCATTTTCAGTCTTATGCTGCAAATGCTTATTTTCATCAAAATAATCAATTAAATTTCTATTTAATACAAAAGTAGTATAAGTAGTTTTAACCTGTCTTTCTTCTCGTATACATTGCTTTGCATCTATGTCTTTATCCATATGATGACTTTCCATATTATTATTAGCATCTAATTTATTTTTATCCCTATATCCTTTTCTTTCAATTCTTGCAATACTTCCCTGGTTAGAATTTTCTATTCTATCTCCTTCGTGCAATCCAGCCGATAATGTTCTATCAAAAGCCTTAGTATTAGTTATTGTTTCTATAAATCCTGTTAACACTAAAGAAGATAAATTTCTAACTAAATTTTCGTCTAAATAAACAAGTACATCAAAGGAATTATTCATAAACGCTCCTTCCCTTCAAAAGGATTACTAAATAAATGTTCTTCTTATATATTATTCATATTCATATCACCATAAAATATTATTTCTATTTTTATTCCGATATTTCCTAATTAATTACATAATTCTTACACTTAAAACTTTTTTAATTTCTTATGATATAATTTACTGTATAATTCTTTATTAATGTAGAAATTCTAATATAGTCTTTACTTTATTCTATTACAACTTAATACGTAAACTGCTTTGATTTCTACGTTAGTAAATCACTTCTAGTAACACTCACATAAGAAAGGAGGATGCTAAGGCATATTTAAAAATATCAATAGTATGCCTAATTTTTGATAAACTATATAATTTCTAGTTTATTGCTAGCATATGTTTTAATGAAGAAATTTTTCAAAAGATCATTTTTGATTCTTATTGCTGTAACTATTATCTTTTCTATAATATTTCGTACACGAATTATGTTTTGCTACAGAATTGCAGATAAATATATTGCTTTAAAAAATAATCAATGGAACTTACAACTAACTAATCCCCCAAAATTATCAAACTCTATAACTTATAAAGATGTTGTATATAAAAACACTAATAACGTTCCCTTAAAATTAGATATTTATGAACCAATAAATCAAATATATAAGTCTTCACCTGTACTCTTATATGTTCATGGTGGAAGCTTTGTTTATGGCGATAAAAATATTCCGGATACTTTAAGCCCAATATTAGATACATTCCGAGAACAAGGTTATACAATCATAAGCACTTCCTATGAACTTATGAAAGATAAAGAAAATTTCAACAAACAGATTTGCGATATTAAGGATACCATTAGATGGATCTATAAAAATAAGTTAACTTATAATTTCAATACAAGCGAAATAGGAATTATCGGTATTTCATCAGGTGCTCATCTTTCACTTATGGCAAGCTATAGTGGCGAGAATGAATTTGTAGATGATAAAGACTTGAGTAATTATCCTTCAAAAATCAAGTATTTAATTGATTTTGCAGGCCCAACTGATTTAAGCCTTTTAAATACTAGTAATTTAAATTATGATCTCTCAAAAATATTTTCTTCAATTTCAAATAAAGAAGAGGTAATCAAAAAATATAATCCTATAAACTATGTTAATAAATCAATTCCAAATACATTGATAATACATAGCAATTTTGACCCCACAGTTCCTTATGAAAGCTCAAAGGAACTTTATGATGCAGGTGTAAAAGTACATGCTGGCATTAAGCTAATCACTCTAAATAGCAGTGTTCATGATGTATCAAGTATTTCAAATAACGATATAACTTCAATTTCCAAAGGATTGTTGGAATTTGTAATATTCAATTCTCCTCTATGATATTTTTATTCAATTTAATGCACATGAAAATAAATAACAGGTTCAAGGTTGCCTTGAATATTTTTCATCCTGCAAGGATTTAATTGTGCCTAAATACTTATATGTTAAAATAAAGGATGAAATTTCTTTAAAATTTCATCCTTAACAATTTATCTATTAATATTCATAGTTTTTTATATTTTCGCATAAGACTATATTTATTTTTTTATCCTCTATTACTTTCTTATACGAGCATAAAAATTCATTTAATTCATTATCATTTAAATCTATACTCTTTTCACTTGCTAATATGACATCACTTTTTTCTATAAGTACTTTCAAATCATTTTTATCATTTTTTATGAAGTACTCAGACATAACCTTATTTGCCATCCTGCTTTTATACTTTTCTTGAAAACTCATATTCTTCTTCATAGTATCATAATTTGAATTATCAATACTTAATCCTGGAATCTTAAACTGCTCCTCTATCATAGAAGGATCTACTCCATATCTCTCCAAAAACTTCTTTTGTATATTAATTAATTTGTCTTGAGATATATTGTTTTCCTCCATATAAGTCATTATATTTTTGGAAAATTCAGCCATGTTCATTTTTCCTTCAGCCAATTTATAATACATAGAATATATATAATCTTCAAACTTATCTACATCTTTGTCTTTAACTTTATTCTTTAACTCATTAAAATCTATAATCTTATCAGACATATTAATCCTCTCCTTTATACTATTATATAATAACAAGTATTTATCTGTTGTAAATTTTTTATTACATTTAATGCATAAGAAAAAATGATCATTGCCTAATTCATTCTTTATTCATTTGTGATCTTTCATTTTTTGAAAATACGCAGCCACAATAATCTTGTCTATATAAATTGTATTCATTTGAAAGTTCTATGGAACGTTTATAACCTTCTTTTTTTTTGAAATCTGAATACAAATATTTTATATTATATTCTGTACCTAATTTTTGGCCTATTTCATTTAGTTTTTGTGCATTCTTATGAGGACTTATCGATAATGTTGTTGTAAAATAATCATAACCTTTATCTTTAGCTATAGCAGCTGCCTCTTTAAGTCTTAATTCATAGCACTTAAAGCATCTCGTGCCGCCTTCCCTTTCGTTTTCTAATCCTTTAGATATTTCATAGAAATTTTCAGTATCGTATTTTCCCTCAATAAAATCTATTTCATGCTCAACTTTAAGCTCTGAAATAAATCTTTTTTGTTCTACTACTCTTCTTGAATATTCCTCTAAAGGATAAATATTGGGATTATAAAAGAAAATCGTTATTTTAAAATATTTTGATAAATATTCTAATACATAGCTGCTACATGGTGCACAGCAGCTATGTAACAATAATCTTGGAACCTTTTTATCTTTCACTAAATTTTCTATTAGTGAATCCAATCCCTTTTGGTAATTAATTTTATTCATCATAATCCATTCCTTTAATATTACGGACCTCTCCTTAAAAAAGTATAGTCCACAATCTCTTTAACTATTCTTAGTCTATATAAATTTTCACTATTTATTACGACTTTCGTTAATTGCAAATTCTTCGAAGGCATTTAAAAATCTATCAATATGGCTTTCTTCATGTTTTGCACTTAAAAATACTGCTTCAAATTGAGATGGTGCTATATTTATTCCTTTTCTTATCATGTGCTCAAAATATCTATTAAATCTTTCTACATTACATTTCTTAACATCTTCGTAAGTTCTAACTTCCTCCAAGTCAGTAAAAAATATTGTCATCATACCTCCAACTCTGTTCATTACAATTGGAAGATTGTATTTTTTTGATATCTTTACTACCCCTTCTTGAAGCTTTGCTCCTATTTTTTCAATATGATCATAATAATTTAAATTATTTTTTAATTTATTTAAAGTTGCAAGTCCTGCTGCCATGACTATTGGATTTCCAGACATTGTTCCTGCTTGATATACCCCACCAAGTGGTGATAATTTTTCCATTATTTCTCGTCTTCCGCCATAAGCTCCACATGGAAGTCCGCCTCCCATAATCTTAGCGTATGTAATCAAATCTGGTTTAACATTAAACAAAGCCTGTGCGCCTTTAAATGTAACTCTAAATCCATTCATTACCTCATCAAATATTAATAACGCTCCATATTGTGTACAAAGATCTCTTAATGTCTCCATAAAATCATCTTCTGCTTTTATTACTCCCATATTCCCTGCAACTGGTTCAATAATGACACCTGCTATTTCATTTCCATACTTCTCAAATAATTCTGTAATTTGCTTTTTATCATTATATATACCTATTAATGTATTCTCTATGCTTTCATTTGGGACACCAAGTGAACCTGGAATTCCTCCTGTCATTACTCCAGAGCCAGCTTCGATTAAAAATCCATCAAAATGTCCATGATAGCACCCTGCAAATTTCACTATTCTCTTTCTATTAGTATATCCTCTTGCAAGCTTTACTGCACTCATAGTTGCCTCTGTACCAGAGTTAACCATTCTAATCATTTCAACATTGTCTAAATTAGTACACATAAACTTAGCTAAGTCTAATTCTAATTTTGTTGGTGCTCCAAAAGCTAGAGCTTCTAAGCTTATTTTTTGAATAGCCTCTACAACATCATCATCGCAATGTCCAAGAATTAGCGGCCCCCAAGCTAAAACAAAATCAATATACTCGTTATCTTCTTCATCTTTAATTATTACACCTTTTCCAGACTTTATAACTGGAGGGTTTAATTTAACACCTTTAAATGCTCTAACTGGGCTATTAACTCCACCTGGCATATATTTTTCTGATTCTTTAAATATTTCAAGGTTTTTCATGTCTTTTCCTCCTTGGGCTTACATTATTTATATATATTTATCGTCCATTTAAAATTTTTGATGCTTCTAATGCATGATAGGTAATAATTATATCAGCTCCAGCTCTCTTAATTGAAGTTAGAGTTTCCATCATTACTCTCTCCTCATCAATAAGCCCAAGTTTTCCTGCTGCTTTAATCATAGCATATTCTCCACTTACATTATATGCTACAAGCGGCATATTAAAGTTTTCTCTGCAATCTCTTATTATATCTAAATAAGAAAGCGCTGGCTTAACCATAATGAAATCCGCTCCTTCTTCTATATCCATTTGTGTTTCCCGAAGAGCTTCCATTCTATTAGCCGGATCCATTTGATATGTTTTTCTATCTCCAAATTGTGGTGCAGAATTTGCCGCATCTCTAAATGGTCCATAATATGCAGAGCAATATTTTGCTGAGTAACTCATTATACTGATATTTTTAAATCCATTTTCATCTAATGCTTTTCTTATAGCTCCAATTCTTCCATCCATCATATCAGATGGTGCAATTATATCTACTCCTGCTTTAGCATGAGATACAGATATTTTAGCTAGATATTCTAAAGTTTCATCATTATCTACATATTCATCATGAATTATTCCACAGTGGCCATGAGAAGTATACTCACACATACAAACATCTGTTATGACAAGCATGTCTTTGTCTAGCTTTTTGATCTCTCTTATTGCTTGTTGAACAATTCCATTATCATTATAAGCCTCTGACCCACATTCATCTTTATGATCTGGTATTCCAAAAAGCAATACTCCTGCAATATCAGCTTCCTGAATATCTTTAATTATTTCATGTAATCTATCAATAGAAAAATGATAATTTCCTGGCAATGAAGAAATTTCATTCTTTATATTATTTCCTTCCACAACAAAAATAGGATAAATAAAATCCTTTGAATTTAATATTGTTTCTCTAACCATATCACGAATGGCTGGATTTACTCTAAGTCTTCTTCCTCTTTTAATCATAACAATACATACCTCCACTAATTCAGTTCACAGCTCGCAAATATCAATTAACAGTTTCAAATGAAAATCCATGTTTACAAATATAAACTTATACATTCACTTTTCTTTTAAAATCTCTAAATTAATCTCTTTCACTTGCATAACTCTTCCAATTTCCATTTATATTTATGATTACTTTCAAGTAATACTTTAATCTTTTTATTATTAACTTCTAATTATTAGATAAATGCTTGTATTTCCTTTAAAAAGCCCTCTTCACTATGTTCTCTACACACATAGGCTTCTATTCCTAATTTTTCTAATGGCTCATTTGTTTTTGGGCCTATTGCTATAATCTTCTTCTTTTTGATTTCTTCTATACCTAACATCTCTATCATATTATTAACAGTTGATGGACTTGTAAAGAATACTATATCAACTTCATCAAAAGACTTTTTATTAACCACAGAACCACAAACAGTATCATAAATATATACTCTATCAACCTCTATACCACAGCTTGTAAGCTCTTCATATATATACTTTCTGCTCTTAGCTGAGCATGGTAAAAGTAAAGTTTCATTTTTATTTAAATATGGCTTTAATATATTTAATAGACCTTCAGATGCAAATTCCTTTGCTTTTGCAAAGCATCTAATTCCTCTTTGCTTTAAAGCTTTCTCTGTTGCATCTCCAATAACTGAAATTTTTGCCTTAATTCCTCTTATATCATAATCTTTTTCTATTAAATAATCAAAGAATACTTCAACACTATTTACCGAAGTAAACACTATATGATCATACTTTCCTAATTTATCTATATAATCTTTTAGATTATCTGCCTCATTTTTTATCTCTATTGCATTGAAGCTTGTAACTTCTGCTCCTAATTCTACTAATTTATTTTTTAAATTTACCGATTGTTTCCTTGAGCGTGTAATACATATATTCTTTCCGAACAAAGGTTTATTTTCATACCAATTTAAATCTTCACTTAAATTTACTACTTCCCCAACTACAATTATACATGGAGATTTTAAATTAGCAGCTTTTACTTTTTGAGAAATATTATCTAAAACTCCTATTACTTTTTTTTGCTTAGCTGAAGTCCCCCTCATTATGACCCCACATGGAGTAGTTGAACTTTTTCCATTCTTAATGAGTTCATCAACTATATTATCTAAATTACTTAAACCCATCATAAATACCAAAGTTCCTTCTTCAGATGCCAATGCCTTAAAATTCACCTTTAAATCTTTAGCAGATTTACCTGTTATAACATGAAAGCTTTGAGCTATCCCTCTATGAGTTATTGGAATTCCTGCATAATTCAAAACTGCAATGGGAGACGTCACTCCCGGAATTACTTCAAAGGATATATTTTCTTTTTTTAAAGCTAATACTTCTTCTCCGCCTCTTCCAAACACATATGGATCTCCACCTTTTATTCTTCCAACTATATGTCCTTTCTTAGCTAGCTTTACTAAAAGTTCATTAATTTCATCTTGGGTTTGAGAATGAGCCCCTGGTTCTTTGCCGCAATAATAAACCTCACAGTTTTCACTTAAGTAATTCAATATATTATTTGATACCAATCTATCATAAAGTACGGCCGTACATTTTTTCAACGCTTTAACAGCTTTTAAAGTTAATAACTCTTCATCTCCTGGTCCTGTTCCTATTATATATACTTGCTTCATAACATGCCTCCTAATTAGATCAGTTAACAG
>JAEZKY010000067.1 GCA_023435985.1 Bacillota bacterium
GAATTTAATTCTGGAGTAGAAATAGTACTAGAAGCGTTAAAACCATTAGGAGAAGAATATTTAGAAATATTCAAAAATGGAATAAAAGATGGCTGGATAGATATATATGAGAACAAGGGTAAAAGAGGTGGAGCATATTCCTGGGGAGGATATGACACTATGCCATACGTACTTTTAAATTATAATAATGAATTAGGAGATGTTTCTACATTAGCTCATGAAATGGGGCACTCAATCCATTCATATTATTCAAGAAAAGAACAGCCGTATTATTATGCAAACTATACTTTATTCTGTGCAGAAGTTGCATCTACAACAAATGAATCTTTACTTATTCATCATTTAATTGAAAAAGAAAGTGATGAAAAGAAGAAACTTTATTTAATAAACCAGGAACTAGAGCAAATAAGAACTACTGTATTTAGACAGTTAATGTTTGCAGAATTTGAACTTTATACTCATGAAACTTTAGAGAATGGAATACCATTAACAGCAGAAGATTACAATAAGGCATGGCACGATTTAAATGTGAAATATTTTGGAGATGAAATTGTAATAGATAAAGAAATTGATGTTGAATGGTCAAGAATTCCTCATTTTTATTCGGATTTTTATGTTTATCAATATGCTACAGGTTATGCTGCTGCATCAGCTTTTTCAAAATCAATTTTGGAAGGAAAAGAAGGTGCTGTGGATAAGTACAAAAGCTTCTTAAAAGCAGGTGGTAGTGATTACCCTATAAATATTTTGAGAAATGCAGGAGTGGATATGACTACAAATGAGCCAATAGAAGCTACAATAAAAAGATTTAATGAACTTTTAGATATGATAGAAAAGTAAACTCAAAGTAATGCACAATTCACAGAGAATAATTCAATGTGAACTGTGCATTATATTTAAAGTTTTATATTTATATTTTCAAAACTCTTTTAAGGCACAATCAACTTTGATAATTTTATATGCGGGAATGGTAGATTAACATGAATAATTTTAAAGAAGAATTTTATAGGATTTTAATAAATAGAGAAAATTTTTATATGAAGCAATACTATAGCGCTTATCATAAAGAGGAAAAATATATTGCAATTAAAGAATTAAAAGATGGGATATACTGTGTTCTAATAAGCGAAATAGAAGATTCAGACATAGATAGTTCAGAAGCATTTGAATATATAAGATCTTTAGGAAAAACTTTTTCATTAAATGTCATAATTTTATCTAACGGTGAATATGCATATACGAATAATTCATCATTAGGAAATAAATTAATAATAAATAAGAGAAATAATAGTGTTATACAATGTGATAATTCATGCATACCATTAAGACAGATATTTGACAGGACTTTACAAACAAATGAACAAAAAAGTGTTCAAAGTAGAAAAGAGCATTGGAATTATAATACTTTAACTTTTATTTTAATAGGGATAAATATAGTTGTATTTTTATTAACAGCTTTTGTGTCAGGCAATATTTTTGATATTGATACAAGAGTATTAATATATTTCGGAGCTAAAATAAATGTATTAATTAATCAAGGAGAGATCTGGAGGTTATTAACCTGTGCTTTTTTACATTCTGGCTTGATACACATAGCATGTAATATGTACTCTTTGTATATAATTGGTCCTCAAATTGAACAAATTTATGGTATTAAAAAGTATTTAATTATTTATCTTATTTCATGTATAACTGCATCAATGGCAAGTTATCTTATGAATCCTAGTGGCATAGCGGTTGGAGCATCTGGAGGAATATTTGGACTAATGGGAGCGTTATTAGCATTTGCTCTTGTAGAAAGACACAGTATCCAACGGAAATTTATATCAAGTTTATTGCAGATAATCGCCATAAATTTATTTATAGGCTTAAGTATAAAAAATATTGATAATTTTGCACATATTGGAGGCCTTGTTGGTGGTGTTTTATCAGGATATATTAGTTATAGATTATTCATAAAAAAACATAATAAACTATAGGTAAATGTTCTATAAATTCCTATAACATGAAATTTGCGTAAAAATAGATATTGAAAAGGATTAAACTTGATTAATATTAATTTTATCTTAAGAAATATAGCTTGATTTTTTATTTTTATTGAAATATTATTAAATAGGTATAGTACGAAAAGAAATATATAAAATAATGAATGAGAATACATCTCATTAAATATTAGGAGTGAATGTAATGGGAAACTATATTTTTACCATAACAGCATTCTTTCAGATTTTTGTTTTTGCGATAACATGTTATTATTTATTCTTAGGAGTTATAGGGCTTTTTAGAAAGAAAGAAAATAAGAATTATACACCTAAAAATAAATTTGCATTATTAATTGCTGCACACAATGAAGAAGTTGTTGTTGGTAGTCTCATAGAGAGTATGTTGAAACTAGATTATCCTAAGGATATGTATGATATTTTTGTTATTGCGGACAACTGCACAGATGATACTGCTAAAATATCTAGGAATTATGGTGGCAACGTCAATGTTTGTGAAAGATTTGCAAAGGATAAAAGAGGAAAAGGTTATGCATTAGAGTGGATGTTTGCAAAATTATTTGCTATGGAGAAACAATATGATGCTGTTGCAATATTTGATGCAGATAATCTTGTACATAAAGATTTCTTAAAGGAATTAAATTCAAAAATGCTAGAAGGATATAAAGTAGTACAGGGGTACATAGATAGTAAGAATCCTGATGATTCATGGATTTCAGCGGCATATTCTATAGCCTTTTGGACACAAAATAGAATGTTCCAATTAGCAAGAGCTAATATAGGATTTTCAAATCAAATTGGTGGAACAGGATTTGCAATTGAAACTAGTACGCTAAAAAAACTAGGATGGGGTGCAACTTGCCTAACAGAGGATTTAGAATTCACTTGTAAGCTTGTTTTAAATGGGGAAAAAGTTGGATGGGCTCACGATGCTATTATATATGATGAAAAACCACTAAAACTTGCACAATCTTGGGTACAAAGAAGAAGATGGATGCAAGGATTTACAGATGTTGCTTCTAGATATTTCTTTAAATTAATTAAAAAGTCAATTATAGAGAGAAAATTCTATATGTTTGATTGTGCTTTATACGTATTGCAGCCATTTATAACATTATTGTTAGGAGTTTCAGCAGTATTAACATTAATACAAGCAAATACGCCGGCACATATATTTATTATAAATTACTTATTTGATAATTTAGGACTTAGTGATGTAGGATTAAAAACTTTTGCAATTATTCAGTTTTTAATTACGCCATTAATATTAGCAATAGATAAAAAGGTTACAAAACCATTCTTATTGATTATGGCATTATATTCAACAAATGTTTTTATAGTCCCTTATTTAGCTACTAATATTGATAACTGGGTAATTTCATGGTTAATAGGAATTGGATATAATGTAGGATTTTTAATATTAACAGGAATATTATTGGGTAAGAAAAATCTATTATTATTCTTTAGATTTTGGTTGTATGGATTATATACATTAACATGGATACCAATAACAATTCAAGGTATCTTAAATAAAAACAATAAAGAATGGAGCCATACTAAGCACGTTAGAAAGATAGAAATATGTGATGTTTAGAATTTAAAATATTAAAAAATAATATATAATTTAAGCAATACGGGTATTATAAAATGATTGTAAGTTATTTTATAATACCCTTTTATATTAGGCACAATCCAATAAATAACAAGTTCATTTGCCAGCCTATTTTACATCATGCTACGTTGGCAAATTGACCTAATAGACCCGCTATGAGGGCAATTTGTCTCCTTGACTGATGAAAAATATCCATGGCAACTTTGAACCTGTTATTTATTTTCATGTGCCTTATATTTTGACCAAATTAAAAATTTATGGTATTGTATTTGAAAAATTAAATATATTTAAGTTTTTTTGACATTCAACGATAAAGGAAGTATATTTTTATAGAGTAGAAGATTATGAATAAATAAGAACTGGTGTTCAAATGGAGGATTTTTATGGAAGCAAAAAGAACGGATACTTATGATGTGACGGATTTAACCTCACTAGAAAAATTAGAACCTGTTAGAATAAGACCTGGAATGTATATCGGTTCTACAGGAAGCAAAGGTTTGCATCATTGTATATGGGAAATAATTGATAACTCCATAGATGAAATAGCTAATGGATATGGAAATAAGGTAACTGTAATTTTAAATGAAGATAAAAGTGTTACGATAATTGATAATGGAAGAGGTATACCTACAGGAATTCATCCAGTTAAGAAGAAGTCTGGAGTTGAAATGGTATATACCGAATTACATACAGGAGGAAAGTTTGATAATAAAAATTATAAAACCTCTGGAGGGCTTCATGGAGTTGGAGCAGCTGTTGTAAATGCTTTATCAAAATGGTTAGAGGTTGAAGTATATCAAAACGGAAATATATATAGGCAGAGATTTGAATATGCTTTTGACAAAGAATTAAAAAGAGATATGCCTGGAACTCCAGTAGGAAGCTTAAAGATAATTGGAAAAACAGATAAAGTTGGAACTAAAATCACATTTAAACCAGATAATGAGGTTTTTTCAACAACTGATTTTAAATTTGACATAATAGACAGCAGATTACAAGAATTGGCTTTTCAAAATAAAGGGATAACTTTAGAATTAATAGATAAAAGAAAAGGACAAGAAATTACAAAGGAATATTATTCTGAAAATGGTCTTTTGGATTTTATAAATTATTTAAATGAAAGTAAGACACCAATTCATGAAACACCTATAATTTTCGATGGTGAAAGAACTGTGGAAAATATTCAAATGTATGGTGAAGTATGCATACAATTTACAGACTCAACAACTGAGTATATTGCAAGCTATGTTAATAATATTCCAACAACTGAAGCTGGAACTCATGAAACGGGTTTTAAAACCGGTATGACAAGAGCATTTAAGGAATGGTCTAAAAAACTAGGTTTGATAAAGGAAAAGGATAAGGAATTTGAAGGCGATGACCTTAGAGAAGGTATGACTGCAATTGTAAGAATTAAAATTACTAATCCTATTTTTGAAGGCCAAACAAAAACTAAGCTTGGAAATACTGAAGCATATACAATGATGAATGATTTAGTTTATACTAAATTTTCTGAATGGATTGAAGACAATAAGCCACTCGCAACAAGCATAATAAACAATGCATTAGAAGCAGCTAAAAGAAGAGATAAGATTAAAAAGATAAATGAAGCAGAAAAAAAGAAAATAGGTAAAGGAACTGCACCACTAGCAGGTAAAGTTGCAGTTTGTACTTTAAAAGATAAGACTGTAAATGAATTTATAGTTGTGGAAGGAGATTCAGCAGGTGGATCTGCAAAACAAGCTAGAGATAGAAGATTCCAAACTATAATGCCATCAAAAGGTAAAATAATGAATACAGAAAAGCAAAAGCTTGAAAATGTATTAGCATCAGAAGAATTAAAGATATTTAATACAGCAATTGGAACAGGAACTTTAGATAATTACAGAGAAGAAGATTTGAAATATGATAAGATAATAATTATGAGCGATGCTGATGTTGATGGATATCATATTAGAACTCTCTGGATGACTTATATTTATAGATATATGAGACCGTTAATTGCAAATGGACATTTATATTTAGCTCAACCTCCTTTATATAAGGTATATAAAGAATCGAAAGGTAAACAGATAGTTAAATATTCATATAGCGATGATGAATTAGAAAGTGCTAAAAAGCAGATTGGAAAAGGTGCACTTATTCAAAGATATAAAGGTCTTGGAGAAATGAATCCGGATCAATTGTGGGAAACAACCCTAAATCCTGAAAGCAGAACTCTTTTACAAGTCACTATAGATGATGCTGCAAAGGCAGAAAAGATGGTTTCTTTACTTATGGGTGATATTGTAGAGCCTAGAAAGAATTATATGTATAAATATGGAGAATTTTAATTAGTTAACAGTTAACAGTTAACAGTGCACAGTTTACAGTTAAGGAGGAAAAGCCAAAGGCTTTTCTAAAATATATAATTTAGAAATTCAGTAGGAAAAAGTGAGATAAGTGAGAGTCCAAAAGTGATGCTCCAAATTTGAAGTGAGAATCCAAATCTTGTATTTGGTTTTTCGAACTTTCTCTTT
This sequence comes from Bacillota bacterium, assembly GCA_023435985.1. Classification (GTDB taxonomy): domain Bacteria; phylum Bacillota; class Clostridia; order Clostridiales; family Clostridiaceae; genus Clostridium. Next base: position 6,132 of record JAEZKY010000067.1, read on the forward strand.
AAGCTTCATCCTTAACTTTTAACTGCTAACTCATAACTCTTAACTGAACCGAAGGGAGAAGTTATGGCAAAGAAAAACGAAAATATTATACCTAAGGATAATAATATAATTGGTATTCCAATTGAAGAGGCAATGCCAGAAAATTATTTACCATATGCAATAGAAGTTGCTAAAGATAGAGCACTTCCAGATGTCAGAGACGGACTTAAACCTGTACACAGAAGAATTTTATATGGCTCATATATGCTTAAGGCTTTTCCGGATAGGCCTTATTACAAATCAGCAAGAATAGTTGGAGATATTCTTGGTAAATTTCATCCTCATGGAGATACATCAGTCTATGAAGCAATGGTAATTTTGGCACAAGATTTTTCTACAAGAGAACCATTGATTGAAGGACATGGAAACTGGGGATCTATAGATGGTGATGGAGCAGCAGCTATGAGATATACAGAAGCGAGATTATCGCCTATTGCGATGGAAATGCTGCGAGATATAGATAAAGACACTGTAGAAATGATTCCGAATTACTCTGATAGCGAAATGGAACCTAAAGTATTACCAAGCAGGTATCCTAATCTCTTAGTAAATGGTGCCTTTGGTATAGCAGTTGGTCTTGCAACCAATATACCGCCTCATAATTTAGAAGAAGTAACTAATGGGGTATTAGCTTATATAGATAATAATGAAATGACTACTTCTGAGCTAATGCAATACATAAAGGGACCAGATTTACCTACAGGTGGAATTTTAATTGGAGAAAATTCTATTTTGTCTGCATATGAAACCGGAGAAGGCAAAGTTGCATATAGAGCTAAGACTAATATAGAAAAATTAGAAAATGGAAGAATAGGAATAGTAATAACTGAATTCCCATATAGAAGAAATAAATCTAGGATTCTTCAAACTATATCTGAAATGACAGGAGATAAAAGACATGCAAAAGCGTTAGAATCTATAACAGATATTAGAGACGAATCTGATAGAAATGGTATTAGAGCTGTAATAGAATTAAAGAAAAATGCAGATGAAGATGTTGCAGATAAAGTATTAAAATATTTATTTAAAAAGACTGATTTACAATGTAATGTAAGTTTTAATATGGTAGCCCTTGCAAATGGTAAACCAGAAACCATGAGTTTAAAAGCCATAATAAAATACTATGTAGAGCATCAAAAAGAGATAGTAACAAGAAGAACTCAAAAAGAACTTGATGTAGCTAAGAAAAGGCATCATATCGTAGAAGGTTTTATAAAAGCAATAAGTATATTAGACGAAGTTATAGCAACAATTCGAGGTTCCAAATCTAAAAAAGATGCTTCAGATAATTTAATAAATAAATTTGAATTTTCAGAGGCGCAGGCTCAAGCTATATTGGAACTTATGTTGTATAGATTGACAGGTCTTGAAATAGAAATATTCGAAAAGGAATATGCACAGCTTGAAAAATTGATTAAAAAGCTTGAGAAGATCCTATCTAATGAAAAAGAGCTTTTAAAAGTAATTAAAACTGAGCTTAAAGAAATCTGCGATAAATATGCAGATAAAAGAAGGACTCAAATTATACATGATGATAATGAGAGCAAAATAGATGTTGAAGAACTGATAGTAGTAGAAGATGTAGTAATTACAATATCAAAAGATGGATTTGCAAAGAGAATACCTGTTAAAAATTATAATAGATCAAGTTCCGATCCAGAAGATATTGAATATAGAGAAGGAGATTCCTTAAAATATTTAATAAATTCAAATACGAAGGATACATTATTAATATTTACTGATAAAGGATTTATGTATCAGACAAAAGGTATTAACATTCCAGAACTTAGATGGAAAGAAAAAGGAGATAGATTAGACGAAGTTATCAAATCATTAAATCTTGATAATGAGAAAATAGTTGCTGTAATATCTTTAGATAATTTCATTCCAGATAAAGCATTTAGATTCATAACGAAGGGTGGAGGAATTAAGCTAAGTTCTTTAGAGAAATTCCAAACGTCGTATGCTAAGCTTCAGGCTTTAAAGCTTAGAGAGGGAGACGAATTGATAGATGTAGCAATAAAAGATTTAGAAGAAGAAAATAAATTTTTAAAAATTAAGAGCAAACTAGATTTAGAATTTACTCTTGAAGTGAAAAAACTTGAAGATACTTCACGAAATATATTACCTATTCAATTATTTAATTTTGCTCAAGATGATGAAATTGTTGAGGTTCAAGATAGCGAGGAAATAGAATTCTTTGAACTAAATATTGGTATTACGGATAAAAATAAGTTTAAGGCTTTTGAAAGAATTAAAGAAGATTCATTAAAGGTTAAAACTAATTCTTTAAAAGAATTACTATTGTTCAGTAATAAAGGCTATGTCTATAAGTTACCTGTATTTCTAATGAAGAATGTTTTAGCTGGTGAAATGCCAGTAGAAGCATTTTTGGGAAAATTAGAAAAGGGAGAAAAAATTATCAGCATAGTTTCAATTGAGTCTTATGAAGAGGAATTAGGAGTATATACATTTACTAAAAAAGGAATGATTAAAAAGACTTTACTTAAAGAATTTGAAGGAGAATTCTTTAAACAAGTATGTTATAAGTTTAAATTTGAAGATGATGAAGTAATTTCAGTAGAAATAAATCAGGCAAAATTCGGTCATTTAATTATGATAACTAAAAAAGGAATGGCTATAAGATTTCCGGTTGAGAATGTTAGTGTTATGGGAAAAGTGGCTTCAGGTGTTACAGGGATAAGTCTAAGGGACGAGGATGAAGTGATTTTTGGGAAATATCATAGCAACTATATTGGCAGTGAAGGAAATAGTGTCACATTATCATCAAGTGATACACAAATATTATTAGTTTCAAAGTCAAAGGAAAAATCAATTGTTAAGATAAATGATATAAAGCTGCAAAATAGAGCTGGAAGAGGTGCAAGCATAATGATGGTTGTACTTGATGATGAGATAAAAGATGTAACACTTAACTAGTTATGAGTTATAGTTGGAAAATTATTTTATATAATAACTTATAACTTTTAACTTTGAATCTGTGGTGGTATAATGTAGTTATAAATATAAGAGTTATAGAATGAGGATGTTCTAAATTGAGTTTAGAATATCCTCATTTAGTCATGTTAGTAAAATATTTGATTATATATTTTTTGATGTGGCATAAATTTAAGGAGGGATTTATATGAAAAGAGTATGCATATTATTAGCAGAAGGTTTTGAAGAAATAGAAGCTTTAACTGTATCAGATATAATGAGAAGAGCAGAAGTAACCTGCGACTTAGTGTCAATCGGAGGAAAACAAGTGAAATCAAGCCATGGAGTAATAGTAGAGGCAGATAAAATTTTTGAAGAAGATATGGATTATGATCTTGTAGTTATTCCAGGTGGGATGCCAGGAGCAACTAATTTAAGAGATGATGATAGAGTAATAAAATTTGTAAAAAAACAGAATAAAGAAGGAAAGTTAATAGGAGCAATATGTGCAGGACCAATAGTACTAGGAAGAGCTGGACTTACAGAAGGAAGAGATATAACATCTTATCCAGGATATGAGGATGAATTGCCAAACTGTGAGTATTTAGAAGAAGCTGTAGTTGTGGATGAAAATATAATAACTAGTAGAGGACCTGCGACAGCGATGACATTTGCTTATAAATTATTAGAAATTCTTGGATATGCCCATAAAGTAGAGGGGATTTCTTCAGGTATGTTATATAAAATGTTTATAGGATAAAATCCCTTTCTTAGTTATGAGTGATGAGTTATAAGTGATAAGTTAAAGAAGAAAAGCCTACGGCTTTTCTGAAAAATAATATTTAGGAAATTCCCTAAAGGGGAAAAGTGATACTCCAAAAGTGAGAACTCAAATTTTATATTTCGATTCTCGAACTTTCACCTTGTGTGCATCTTGTATTTGGGTAGTAGAACTTTCTCCTTGGAGCTTCATCATAAACTTATAACTCATAACTTATAATTTATAACTAGAATGTGGTGCGTAGAGGAGAAATAATGACAGAACGATGGTTTATTAAGAATATAAAAGCTGATTATAAGCAGATATCAAAAAAATATGAAATTACAGAACTTATGAGTAAGCTTATAGTAAATAGAAATATTATTAATGATGAAATGATAAGAAGTTATATAAACCCAGAGCTTAATATGCTTCATAATCCAAGAGAAATGAAGGATTTAGAGGAAGCCGTTGAAATAATTCTTGATAAAATAAATTTAGGTAAAAAAATAAGGATTGTTGGAGATTATGATGTAGATGGTGTAATAAGCATTTATATTTTATATAAAGCATTAAAAAGATGTAATGCTAATGTGGATTATGAAATTCCAGATAGAATTAAAGATGGGTATGGAATAAATATTAATATAATAAAACAAGCAAAAGAAGATGGAGTAGATACAATTTTGACTTGTGATAATGGTATATCAGCTATAGAACAAATAAAGTATGCCAAAGATTTAGGGCTTACTGTAATAGTAACAGATCATCATGATATACCATTTATTGAAGAGGAAGATAAAAATAGGACATTTATAAGTCCAAGTGCAGATGTAATAGTAAACCCTAAGCAGGAAGAGTGTAACTATAAATTCAAACAATTATGTGGTGCAGGAGTTGCATTTAAACTTGTAGAAGTGCTTTATGAAAATTTAAGTATAGATAAAGAAGAAGCTTATAAATTTATAGAATTTCTAGCAATTGCAACTGTTTGCGATGTTGTAGATTTAGTTGATGAAAATAGAATTTTTGTTAAAAAAGGACTTGAATTAATAAATAGAACCACTAATTTAGGATTGAAGGAATTAATACGGGAATCAGAATTAGGAGAGAAAACTTTATCTGTATATCACTTGGGATTTATAATAGGACCATGTATAAATGCATCAGGAAGATTAGATTCTGCTAAAAAGGGATTAGAATTATTGCTTTCAGATGATGAAGAAGATGCAGTCAAATTGGCTAAAGAAATAGTCAGGTTAAATGAAGAAAGAAAGGACATGACTATGAAAGGGGTGGAGGCTGCTATAGAAATCATTGAAAAAAATGGATTTATAAATGATAAGGTATTTGTTATTTATATTCCAGATGTCCATGAAAGTTTAGCAGGAATAATAGCTGGAAGAATACGGGAAAAATATAATGTTCCAACTTTAGTCATAACTAAATCGGAAAGTGGTGTAAAGGGCTCTGCAAGATCTATAGAAGAATATAATATGTTTGAAGAACTTGTTAAATGCAAAGATATACTTGATAAATTTGGAGGACATCCTATGGCAGCAGGTTTCTCATTAAAAGAAGAAAATATAGATGGACTTAGAAAAAGATTGAATGAAAATACAATATTAGATGATGAAGATTTACTAAAAAAAGTCACTATAGATTGTGTGCTTCCACTAGACTCAATAAGTTATGAATTAATTAATAATTTGCAAGAATTGGAACCGTTCGGTAAGGCTAATTCTAAACCATTATTTGCTGAAAAAGACGTTAACTTGTTAAAAGCAGCAATACTTGGCAAGAATAAAAATGTACTTAAATTAAAGGTGAAAACTAGGCAGAATAAAGTTATTGATGCAATTTATTTTGGAGATATCAGTGAATTTGAAGAGCTAATAACCGATAAGTTTGGAGCAGAGGAACTGCAAAAGCTTTACGATGGAGCATATAATGATGTAAGATTGGATTTTGTATTCTATCCTAGTATTAATGAATATAATGGTAATACCACAATTCAAATTGTAGTGCAAAATTACAGATAGTTAATTTAGTTTGCAGTTTACAATGCACAGTTCACAGTTGAAGGAATAAATTTTTTCAAAGTTTAATAAAATTAAAGAAATCCTGCGAGGAAAAGTGAGAATTAAAATTTGAAGTAAAAGCCCAAAAGTGAATGTTCAAATTTTATATTTAGAAACATGAATTTTCTCCGTAACTGTAAATTGTAAAATGTTAACTGTAAACTGACTAAGAGGAGTGTTTTTTGTTGAAATATAAAATAATAATGACAGGAGGAGGAACAGCAGGTCATGTTACTCCTAATTTAGCGTTAATACCTAAATTAAAAGAAAAAGGATTTGAAATAAAATATATTGGAAGCATTGATGGGATTGAAAAAGAAATTATTAATAAAAATAATATACCTTTCTTTGGAATTTCATGTGGTAAATTAAGAAGATATTTTGACGTAAAGAATTTCACAGATCCATTTAAAATAATGAAGGGAATTGTGCAGGCTCTAAAGATTCTATCAAAGGAGAAACCAGATGTTATTTTTTCAAAAGGAGGTTTTGTAGCTGTACCAGTTGTCATTGCTGCTTCTATGAAAAAAATACCAGTAGTAGCACATGAATCTGATATGACTCCAGGCCTTGCAAATAAATTATCTGCACCTTTTTGCGACAAGTTATGTGTAACTTTCAGAGAGAGTTTGAATTATGTGAAAGGAAATAAGGGAGTCCTTACAGGGAGTCCTATAAGAGAAGAAATACTTCATGGAGACAAAATAAAAGGAAAGAAAATATGTAATTTCAATGATGATAAAGAAATTCTTCTTATTATGGGTGGAAGCCTTGGTTCAAAATTAATAAATGAGGAAATAAGAGGAAT
>JAEZKY010000082.1 GCA_023435985.1 Bacillota bacterium
ATTTATATAAGTATCTTCATTTGCTTTACTTTTTATTGCTCTGCATTCAAATGAAAATTTAAACCTTTTTATATGTTTTGGAGAGTAATCTTTTTCACGTAAACGGTCACTATTATCTTCAAATAAATTTCCATATGTAGAAAGCATTCGCATTATAGTATATTTTGCATAATATTTAGATTTTGTCCTTAAAATCCTAAGCCAGGAGGAATTAGGTTTTAAAAGATTCATTGAAAAGCCATTATGGAAACCAGACTTTTTAGAATCACTAAGCTGAGACATATATATTAAAAGTCGTTTTTCTCTTGCCCTCATAAAAGTAAAGTATTCTGTGAAAAAGAATGTTCTTATATTTGTATAACCAGTTGCACTATATAATTCATCGAAATCCAAGGCATCTGTCTTAGATTTTGTCATGTTTTCCATGTCTTTAAGTGTCCAGCAGCTTAAAACATCATCATAAGCTAAAATATTTAATTTTATTAATTTATCTAAACAGTTAAAGACAGTTTTATATGAAACCTTAAGGTTTTTAAGTACAAGATTAATAAGATCTGATCTTTTATCACTAAATGTCTGAATTAAATATTTATCATTAACCTCTGAACTTATATTTACAAGATTTATATAAGTATCTATAATATAATATTCATTGCAGGATAATATTATAGACAAATGTGAATTGTACATTTTTGTAGCCATGATTCTTTTTCACCTCCTTATACTTTTTATCATGACTATATTGTATTTTAAAAAATGTATTTAATCAAAATTTCAAAAATTCCACTCAGATATGTTGATTCTGGGACACTTCTGACGAAAGAATGCGCCTTTGAAGGCATTTTTCCACTCAGATATGTAAATCCAGGGACAGTTCTCGGGAAAGGGCGCGGTATGGGCTTTAGAGGCATGTTGTGTCTCAAATTTTTATAGAAAAAAATCAAAAATCACAAATTTCAAAAAAAAAATTCCACTCAGATACGTTGATTCCGAGACACTTCTTAAAAAAACGCCTTTTTTGTATTAAAAATTCCACTCAGATACGTTGATTCTGAGACACTTCTAAAAAATACATAAAAATTTGGAGAAAAAATTTTTTTATTTTTTTACTTTTTTAATCAATTTTATTTCAAAAAAGTTAATATATAGATAAAATATATCCATTTTAATACATATAAAATATATGTTTGGAAATAATTATTTTGTTTTTATGAATATTTCCACTTAGATTTGAATTTTGATTTAAGAAAAAAATAACGAATCTGAGTGGAAAATATAAAAATAAAGACAAAAATCTAAGTGGAATAATTAAAATGGTATATTCTCATAAGGCCAGTAATTTAGGGGGATGAAGAAAAATTAAAGCTTAAAAATTCCACTCAGATTTGAGAATTTAGGGACAGAAATACAATAAGAACGCGGAAATCTAAGTGGAATAATTAATCTTATATATTCCTATAAAGCCAGTAATCTATGGAGATGAAGAGAAATTAAAGCTTAAAAATTCCACTCAGATCTAGGAATTTAGGGACAGAAATATAATGAGAAAATAGAAATCTAAGTGGAATAATTAAAGTGATATATTCTTATAAAGCCAGTAATCTAAGGAAATTAAGAGAAATTAAAGCTTAAAAAATTCCACTCAGATTTAGGAATTTAGGGACAGAACTATAATAGAATACAGAAATCTAAGTGGAATAATTAAAATAAAATATCATTATAAAGTCAGTAGTTTTAGGAGATAAGGAAAGATCCAGACGTAGAAATTCCGCATAGATTTGAGAAGTTAAGGTCAAAAATATGATAGGAAAATAGAAATCTGAGTGGAAAAATTGAAATGAAATATTATGTTAACAAGTAATCTAAGTATTTAAAGAGAAATCAAAGTGCAAAAATTCCACTTGGATTTGAAAATTTAAGGACAGAAATATAATTAAGAAGATAAAAATCTAAGTGGAATTTTTATCTTTTTAACATTAAATTATGTAATTTAGAATGTATTTTATATAGTTATCCTTGATATTTTTTGAATGCAGTGGCTATCCCATTATCAAGGATATACTGACTAAATTGTGAATTAGCTCATCTTTTGAATAATTTAGATTAAATGACTTTTAATAAAATGAATAAAAATCTGTATAATAGTTTAAATATATAAGTAATAATATAATATTAATATATAGTATATTATGATAATAATGTAGATTAAAGTTACTCATATAACTAATATAATAGTGTATAAAATTAATCAGATAAATTTATATAAGTGATGTAAGATTATAATGAAATTTACTGATAAATATATGGAATTATAAGGTGATATAATACTTATATGAGTCACATATATAGTTACTCTATGAGTTATCTTAAATAGTACATAATAAGTGACTTATTAAGATACAATAAATGTAACAATAACAGTAACCTTACACGTATCATGAATAGTAACTTAACATGATACGTATAACGTCACTATACATAAGCAGATTAAAAATATTTTGTATGATTTTTTTAATTTTAAAGCTATAATAATACTAAGTAAATCAAGTTATAATTAATCAAAATACTTTTTTACGCTAGCGTAAAATTTTTAAGGTAAACGGTAGGGGATTCATAATGAATGAAAACTTTAAAATACAGATAATAGATAAGTTTAAAATTAAATATCAAGAGCTTGTAAAAAAGGATATTGAAGATCTTTTAGAATCTCTTGAAGATGACTTTGCAAATATTGAAGATATAGATAAAAGAGAGCTTATAACAAAAAATCTTTTAAGTGCTGTTAAAAAGACTAAGTATAGATATGTAAAGAGAATTTTTGATGATGAAGAAAGCGATTATAATAAAGATATTCAATTTGCAAAACAGCAATATGAAAAAGTATCATCAAAAAAAATCAGTCAGAAGAAACTTCAGGAATACTTTAACACTAAGACTTTCAAAGAATATGAAAAAAAGAGAACAGAATTTATAATAAACTGGCGAAATGATGAGATGACTTTGCTTACTGATTTTCCTTATTTTGAAGGCTGCAAGAAGGCTGCAATTAATTCAGCATTTAAAAATGATATTTTGGTTTTGTTTTATAGGTTTATAGAAAATGTAGATAATTTAAAAAGTACAACGAAAGTTCCAAGTATACTTTCATCAATCCCTATTGATACTACATCCAGAACATATTTTTTAACAGATGAACAAAAAAAGAATCTGGAGGTTTGCGCGGATATTGATGAACCTTCAACAATAGACCGCTATATTATGATTGATGAAAATGAACAAAATGAACTTTTATTACAACTTGAGCAGAAAACATATATTCAGATTAAAAATGGAGAGAATTCTGAAAAAGTTTTAGATTTATTAACTCAGATTGCACTTATTAAATCTATAAAGTATTTAAATAGGCTTGACGTTAAAATAATAAGTTATTACTATACTCATTTTCATAAAATAGTTTTAGAGGAACCTATTGTGAAAAGCATAAATAAGATAACTTCAGATCTAAAAATGGCAAATACAACTAAAAATTATGATGCCGTTGAAAGCTCCATAGCTAAACTTGGAAGCACTCGTCTTTCATATAAGATGGAAGGAAGATCAATTAATGGAATCTTTCTTGAAAGCTCAATTTATGAGCAGGATGGAATAAGAATGGCAAAGGTTTATCTTGGCAGCATATTAAAGGAACTTATTTTAAAGAAAAGTACCCTTGAATATGATGAAGCTTCTTTTGACTCCCTTGGGGCTGATGCGCAGCAGCTTGCAATCTGGCTTCAAAAGAGAAGATACAGATGTGCTTTGCTTAAGATAAAATACAGTGAAGTAATAAGTTTAAATAAGCTTTCAACTGCAATATACTGGAATACTAAACGCATAGACAGAAAAAGAGATAGATTAAAAGTTGCTCTTGAAGAATTATCGGAAAATAAAATTGTAGTCCGCGAAGCTTCATATTCCAAAAAAGATATATCATTTGATATTACTTATATTCCACTTTCGCGCAATGAAATGGCTAAAATTAATATAGGCTACGACGAGGGAAATTTAATAGAGAATAATGGAAGCATAATGATATAGAATAGATAATAATTAATGAATAAAGGCCCTATATTAGCTGCATAAACTCAATTACTAAGGTACAATAAATGTAACGTGTATTGTTACATTTATTGTACCTTTTTTATTAATGAAAAGTACTTTGAATGTAATAAATAAAGTTACATTTAAGGATACTATTATAGTAACATATCTAGTTACTTAAAATGTAATTTTATATGTTACGATTTAAAAGATATTTAATATATTTTTAATTAATTTGAGGTTCAGGGCTGAAGCGTTATTGTTAAGGAGAGAAAGATATAAAATAATTCCTTAAATTATATGTTTGATAAATTAATGGATTTCTTGTAAAATTTATAAAAGATGGATGAATAAAAAACAGAGATGATAGATAAATTTATACAAAATTTAATTATGGGTATAATACTAATTTGCTCTATAGCTTGCATTGTAAATTAATGATGTAAAGAGATAAAGCTTTATTAATTATTAAATATATATTGTAAATATTACTATAAAGAGTACTGAAAGGTGACGACATATGTATCTAAATAAGTAACCTAAAGAGTATCATATATTGTAACAATTTAAGTTACTTAATTTATTACAATATTTTATAAGTAAGTACTATATTTAAAGGTTTATAACTAATTTTATATATAATATTTTATAAAAAGTATTAATAATATATATTATTATAGTATATATATTATCTTGAAATTGATTGCAATTATGGGGGAAATAAAATTGAATAAATGGATGGTTACGGCAGGAATTTCTGCATTATTAGTAGTTGTATGTGGAGGAGCTGGAGGAGCCTTATTTGCTTTAAATATGGAGAAAGTCAGCAATAAAAATGATAAAGGAGTTAATGAGATTAAAGAAGTATCTTCTGAAAAACCAGCTCAAACAGATGATAATCCAAATGGCTGGAGAAATACATATTATGATTGGTATTTCTATAAAGATAATAAAAAGCAGATTGGCTGGATACAAAATAACGGTAGGTGGTATTATTTAGGCAGCGATGGCAAAATGAAAACAGGATGGATAGAATATAAAAATAAGAGTTATTATTTAAATTATGATGGTTCTATGGTAATAAATACGACAATTGATGGAAAATATTTAAATTCTAATGGATTAATCGAGGACAGCAGTGGAGCTGTAAGCTATATTAAGCAGGCAGATGCTTATAATAATGATCCAGATAAGATTTCTGTGGAGACAGCCAGAGGGTTAATTTACAGTAATATAGATGCAGATGACAGGGTTTTTCTTAAAAACGAACAGACTAAATATATTGAAGAAGTTACGCCAGATTCAAATGATGACCAGGCTAGAAAAATATATGTTAATCTAAGAGTTAAAGAAAATATGTATAAGTTTAAAGGAAGCCATAACAGCTTGTTTTTTGTAAATGTAAATACTGGAGATACATATCTTTTTGATGCTGGAGGAGATGGAAAAATAGGAAGTGGTATTTATGCATTCCAAAATGGAAAAAGAACTGAAAGCTGGCGCATAGGAGAATGGGGAGATGATTCTTATATTGTACATTCATCTGCTGGAGAAGATTGGGCAAAACTTTAAATTTAGATTTATGTGGCAGTTTACCGAAATAACATAAATGAAAGATATAAGTAAAAACTATAAATTGTTTATCGGTATGAATTCTAATATGTAAACTGCAACATATGGAAATTTAATGAAATCAAGTTTATGATTCGTATAGCAAGAGTTTATAAAATAATATGGTGAAAAATCTTAGAAGTATTATATATTTCTAAGATTTTTTTATTAACTTTTTTATAGTATAATATGTTATTAATTTTTATAAAATATTTAATATATTATGATTTAATATTGCTGCTAAATTACTTTATAAGCAAGTTTTAAGCTTATATTTTTAAATCAGTGGGCTTTTATATATGTAACGTATTATGTTTCTATTTTTGTTACATATATTTCTATAAATTTTGTAACAAATTATGTAACCTTATATGTATTGAAATTAGTTACAATATATGTTGCGATTTATTTGGGTTACATGGAACTTGTCTGGTCATAATCGTTTATTTACCATAAAAAATATTTAGGATATAATTTTAATATATGATAATTTGTTCACGAAAGATATAGTAATTATGAAACATAATGATATTGAAACTAGCAATGAAACTATAGTTAAGCCAGAAGAAACTGCAAAGGTATATAAACTTAAGAGTTGTGATACTTTAATTATTTTTTGCAATAAAAAAGGTAATTATTAAAAATATAAGTTATATCTTTAATAATTACCCTTTTTTGTTAAATATATAGATTTGGCGAACGCTAAATGCTATATGAATAACTGTATATAGATTTTTATAAACTAGATGAATTTAGGTCTACGTTCTCTTATTATGGAATAATAGGATGTACTCATTCTGAAAGAATAAAAATAGATAATTATAAAAAAGATATTGGTTTTAGATCTGAACTTCATTTTGTAAAGTTTGATCTAGCACTTGTAAATTATTATTTAGATATTTTTAAATATTCATTAGATTTTATAAAAATTAATATATACATAGTTAATAATGAGTATGCAATAAAAGCAGGAGAGAAATTAGAATTAAAACCTGTATCTATTAGAAATTTGTTATATACTAAGATTCCAGAAAGATTAATATACGGAATACTTAGGACAGGCTCTGATTTTCAAAAGATTGATATTTATATAGATGAATGGAATGGTTATGGAAATAAGAATTCAGAGTTTTTTAGTGAAGAAAATGCTGCAAAATTTAAATCTACCATAGATTCAAAATCTAAATTTAGTGATGAGAAAAAAATAAAAGAATGTAATAAAATGATTACTCAAGTTTATAATCATGTTCATTTGACAAAAACGTTACGAGAACAATTAAATGCTCAGGTTATGTATAGAGGATTAAATTATAAAGTTGATAGATGTAGGCAAGGAAAGTCGGATGATTTCATAGGATTACAAATAATAGATATTATATTAGGCATATTTTCATTTTTATTCGAAGAAAAATATTTAGAGATGCCTAAAAATATTGAATTAGATACTATGAATAATATATTGGAAAAATTAGAATCTCATGAAAGAGAATTAATAAATAGTGCTTATAAAAAGAAGAAAAGTATAAATTGATAGTACCAGCAGATGATATTAAAAAACGTAACAAATTAAAAGAATTAAATAAAAAACTAAAGATATATGATATTAATAATATTGCGAAAGCAGAATTTGTTTATTTAGTTCTTTAAGATAATGAGACATTGAAAAAATTATTAACTTTAAATATTTTTATTTGGCCGGAGGACGATAGTAAAGATAATAATTCAACTATTTGAAAAGAATATATATATCTAAATATGTTGCTACATTTTTAAATTTTAAAAATGATTTTGATAATGAACATATAAAAACTATTATAGATTTCCATAATGATAAATTAAATGAGACTAAATATAAATTTAATTATCTAAGTAGACTATCTAAATTAATTGAAAGATATTTAAACAAATTAACAATAAATTGTCTAGATAAAAATCAATAATTAGGATTCTTGTAAATGCATTATTTACAAAATATTGGAATTGTATTATAATAAAATTGTCTTTATGGCCGAGTAGCTCAACTGGATAGTAGCGCCCTGTCTCAAGGGGGAGGTCGTGGGTTCGAATCCCACCTTGAAAATAATTCATTGTGCATTATTTGGATTACTTTCAAGATTGGATTGAATTGTAATGGGAAATATTAATTGGCAAAGAATTACACTACACTATAATATAAATATATAGTTATACAAATGATGTAGAATACTTAAAATAAGGAGGAATATTATGGAGGCCAATTTACCAATATTGAAAGAAATACAATTAAAAAATGGTCAAATATTAAAATTAAGAAATCCAGTAGCAAATGACGCAGAAAAAATGATTGAATATCTAAATACTGTTGGTGGTGAAAGCGATAATTTGTTGTTTGGGAAAGGTGAATTCAATCTTACTGTAGAGCAAGAAGTGGAATATATCAACAGAATTAATAACGATACAAATACATTTATGATATTAGGAATTACTAACGATAGCATTGTTAGTGTTGCACAGATTAGTAGTCCAAGCAGAAAAAGAATATCCCATAATAGTGAACTTGCTATTTCTGTTAGAAAGGATTACTGGGGTGTTGGTATAGGTAGTGCATTAATGGAAGAATTAATACAATTTGCAAAACAGCATAGTATAATAAAAAACATAAGTCTTGGTGTTAAGGCAAGTAATAGCAAAGCAATTAGACTTTATGAAAAGTATGGATTTGTAAAAGTTGGTGTCCATAAAAATTACTCTTATGTGAACGGTTCTTATGATGATGAAATACTGATGGATTTATATATTTAATTTTAAAAATTCATGCTATTAAGAATTTTATTCGGATGAATACAGGGGCGAGAATCAAAATATTATCTCGCCCCTGTATTGTTATTTAAGGTAAATTATATCTTCCAATGAAAAAGGCTTATCTACTATACCAAGCAACATTGTAGGGGCTACATCTTCCTTCTTATATTTAAAAGATTCACAGAAGTTTAGATATGTCCTTAATATTGTCATCATATAGTGTGCATACTTGGGATTAAAATTAGAGTAAATATAACTCTTTCCTTCACCACGCCCTGATACAAGAGGTCTTTCAAGGATTGAGGCTCTCCTTCTTATCTGATTAAAATAGGTGTTTATAGCCCTCATGTCTACAGTATAAAGCATTTATGCCAATTCCATAGGTGATAGCCGAGAAAGGTCGGTTAGGCAGTCTACATATCTAATGTCTTCGTCTTTATGAGGATAAGGATGTTCTAACGGATTATGAATATATTTAGGATAGTTCTTGACTTTATATTCAACGGTTCTGTATAAACTATGCCTACTCAAATCGTGAGTCATCTTATTTATAGCAGTTTCTTAAGGCTACCATTAAATCCTATAAAATCCTGCAAGTAAAGACATTAACAGTTCCATTCTTAATTTCATCAGCATATACACGCATTATAGAAGTAATAATGAACTGAAACGGCTCTTTGTATTGGTATATAATATCTGTTATTTTATAGTATTGATATACTTATATTTGGAATAGATTATTTATATTGATTAAGGATATTTATAGATATAAGTATGACTTTAACAGACAATGTCACAGATAGATAAAAAGGGGTATTGGTATTATGAATTATAAAGATATGAAGTTAGAAGAAATTGTAGAGTATACTAATACAGAATTAGCAGCAGGAAGAAATTTTACAGAGATAGCTCAAAATGATTTTTCATGTAATGAAAGTACACTTAGAAAGAGATTAACAGCAAAGAAATTATATAAAAGAATAGGCAATAAGTATGTGAGACAATGTCAAACTATAGATGACAGAAGCGAAAGTTCAAATGAAAATAACAATGTTAGACAAGATGTCACAGACGGAAATATTGCAGAAATTACTGGTGAGATAAAGTCACAAAGTATCACAGTATCACCAAGCGATAAGGAAAAGTTTTTGGAACTGATAAGTAATTATGAATTGATAATGAATATGTTAGATGATTATAAAAATAAGCAGTTTACAGTGAAGAAATTAGTAATTTAGGATTTAAAAGGTTTTATTTATAAATAATAGACATTTTTCATATTTATGGTAAAATAATATTATGCTAAGAATAATAGCTATTATTAAAGAGGAAGGAGGCGTATATATATGGAAGAGGTTAAAAACATTGAATCTCAGGAAGAAGAATTCGAATTTGAATTTGATTCAAGTGTAGAAGGATTTCTTATGTCTGGAGATGTTTGCAGTACAAATGTAATTTAATTAAGTACTTAATAGAAACAAAGATGTAGCTAGATGCCTACTATTGGTATCTAGCTATATCTACACCACTTTACAATGAACCAAATACCGGTTTTTTGGACCAAAAATAATCATAGTTCCAATACGATTCTTTTACAAAGGACTGTGTTTGGTTCTATGATTAGTATTGGCAATAAATCAACAATTAATACATTAAAGAAATATTTAAGTGTTTATAAAAGATGCTGTTGATTACTTTGCTTCGCAAGACGAAGTCAGTTAAATTTATTGTAAAGGGGAGTATATTTATTAATGAAGGGAAATAAAAATAATGAACGATTCCTTATGTAAAATTTTAGATCATTTTTCTGACAGCGAAATATTATTAGTTGTTCCGCCGTTTTCTATAATAGATTTACCTTGTATTGGTCTAGATATTCTAAAAACTATAGCTGATTCTATGAATGTGAAAACTTCTATATTATATTCAAACATGTTATTTGCAGAACATATAGGTGTAGAAAAATACAATAAGATAAGTAGAGCATTATTATCTATGCATACTATGCTTGGGGAAAGAATATTTGCAGAGGCTGCGTATTCATCAATGCCATGCTTGGGGATTGATTTTCTTAAAAGATATGATGAAAATTTCAATGAAATTTTTTTGTCATTATCTTCAATTGAAGAAATGACTAATATTGCAAATATGGCAAATAGTTGGACTAATATTTTAGCAGAAGAAATCACTAATCGAAAATTTAGTATTGTTGGAGTCACAACTGGACATCAGCAAACAAATGCGGCAATCGCACTTATTAATGCAATTAAAAAACGTAATTCTAATATTATTTGTACAATTGGAGGATCTGCATGCGATGGGGATATGTCAGAAGGGATTCAAACTCTAAGTCCTAACATAGATTATATTTTTTCGGGAGAAAGTGAAATCAGTTGGAAAGATTTCCTTAATAAATATAAAAATGATAATTTACCTAATAAAAAAATAATTGCGGGAAGATTTTTGTCGAATTTAGATGAAATACTTTATAGTGAAAATGCATATTGTGACTATTACAATCAGCTTAATTATTTAAACATTGTTAAAGAGGAGGAAACGTCTTTTTTATATGAAAGTAGTAGAGGATGTTGGTGGGGAGAACGAAATAAATGTACTTTTTGTGGGGTAAATGGTTGGAACAAACATTATAGGTATAAATCAGAGCAAAAAGTAATAGATGAACTTTTTAAAATGCTTAATGCACATCCTAAAGTTAAACATATTCAAATGGTTGATACTTTGATGCCAAGAAATTATTTTAACAAATTAATCTTTACAATTAAGAAAAATTTTCCGAATATTTCTATATTTTATGAACAACGTGCTGATTTAACGTTTGAACAAGTAGTTCAACTTAAGCGAGCCGGAATAAATTATACACAAGTAGGTATTGAGGCATTATCGACAAATTTATTAAAACTGGTAAATAAAGGAGTTAGTGCTGAGCAAAACATAAAATTTCTTCGCTATTCAAAATCTGCTGGATTGTTAATAGGATGGAATTTATTGACGGAGATTCCAAATGATAAGGTTACTGACTGGATTGAATTTTTAGATTTAATTCCTTATATTTATCATTTAAACCCGCCATTACTTGTTCGACCGTTGGAAATAGCTAGGTTTAGTCCTTATTTCGAATATCCAGAAAAATATAATATAAAAAAGATTGTCCCAAGTTCGGTATATTCGGATATATTTCCTGAATCAGCAGATTTTGGAAAACTAGCATGGTTATTTATTGCTGAGTATAGTTGTGATTCTAAAGAAAATACAGAATTGAAGGATAAAATCAGAAAAGATGTAATGATATGGATGGATAAATGGAAGAACGGAAAAAATAATATACCAACCCTAAAAATATCAAAATCAAATGAAATATATTATTTAGAAGATTCTCGTTTTGGAAATATGGAAAGAGAACAAGTATCAAAAATGCAAGCAACTGCTGCGTTATTTGGCATAACAGAAGATAATAAGGAGGTTCTCTCGTGGTGTAAAGAAAAGAAAGTAATTTATTATTACGAAGGAAAATACATACCTCTTGCAACGGCAAATCCGATAATTTTTAAGGAGATTAAAGATGGAAAGTAATATGCGTGAAATTTGTATAAATATAACTAGAAGATGCAATCTGCATTGTTCATATTGCTATGTATATGATTTAGTTAATAAGAAAAATAATAATATGAAAATAGATTTATCATTAGAAAAAATAAAAGGTTTAGTTAAATTATCTTCTATAGATGGGGTTTTTTTAACAGGAGGGGAACCTTTTATGCATCCAGATATTATAGAAATAATAAACTTTTTTGCTAATGCTGGTAAAAAAATAAATATTGCAACTAATGGATTATTAATTGATTCAGAAATGGCTGAGTTTTTATATCATAAGAATGTCACCTTATTAATCAGTATACGTGATGATTTTAAAAAAACAGCCCAAATTATAAATCTCTTAAACAATTTTGAAATATCAGTAGTCTGCTACCACTTACCTACTACTGAAAGTCCTTATATCATATCGCAGCTGTTAAAAGAATGTCCTTCGGTTAATGCGATAAAACTTTTATATGATTCAAAAAATCCAAAAAACTCATCGGAGTGGTTTTCTCTTTTATACGAAATTTATTGCAAACTAAAATCACATATTTATAATATTGATATATCTGTTGAAATAGCATATCTTCCTAAAGAAAATATAATTGCAAAAGATAGTAGAAGAGGCGCTTTTGATAGAATACAAATCAGTACAGAAGGACTTTTTTATTATTGCCCATTGTTAGTATCTAATATTGAAGGAAAAAGTGACTTATCTACTCAAAAATGTACACCTGATTTATGCCCAGTATTATCAAAAAAATTAGATGACGAAAAATTTACTAGCGTATGTTGCTTTTTAGTTGCATCATTAGAGAATGCTATAAGAATTGGAAAACTGGTAGGTGTTATATGAAATCATCAAAAAAATTAATTTACTTGTTATCCTTTTTTATAGCAGTAAATTTTTATACACCAGTTTTTGCATCATTTTGTCAATTAGAACACGGTTTTAGTAGTGCAGAAATAACTAGATTATTCGCCGCTTACTCTTTATCTGTTTTTTTATTTGAAATACCAACTGGATTAATAAGTGATCTACTGGGCGAAAAAAGATCTTTAATAATGGGATCAATATTGTCTATTGTTTCAACTATTTTTTTTATAAAAGGAAATGTTGTACTGCTTTATGTTGGAGAAATTTTATTGGGATTAGGGAGTACTTTTTTTTCTGGACCATTTGACAGTATAATTTATAAATATTGCAAAACATCCGATAGTAAATTAAATTATGATAATATAGTTTCTAATTCCTACTCATTACAATGGTCTGCATTATGCTTTTCTTTTTTGGGATGTTTTTATTTGACAAAATATGGGTCGCTTAGATTAGCTTTTTTAGCTACGCTAATAGCAAATATTTTTTTACTTATCATAACGATTCTTCTTCCAAAATTAAACATTAATGCAGAACATAATAATGTTTTTTTTATTATGAAAAGTTTTTTTTCTGAAACACATTCAAATAGATTCTTACTTATACTGTGTTTTTTAAATATACTTTTTTCAATGATACTCGTTAGTGGATACCAAATATTACAAACATATCTTTTGAATTCTCCATTAGACGAGACTTACAACGGGCTATTATACTTTTTAGCGGCTATTTTTGCAAGTTTGGGTTCATTTTTCTACAACAAATTAAAAGACATATTAAAATCAGGAAAAAGAATTTTTCTTTTATGTTTACTTTTTATCTCAATATGCTTTTTAGGCCTGGCTAATGCTTCAACAGTATTATTGATTTTTATATTTGTGTGCGCTTATAGACTTATATGGGGGATTACATCTCCAATGTTTTCTTCTATGATTAATAAGAATATTGAAATAGACTCTCATAGAAATACAGCTTTTTCTTTAATTTCATTAGGATATAATTTATGTAGTTCATTACTATTATTTATATTTTCACTAAGTAATTTTAGCATTAAATATGAATATATAGTATTAACCATATTATCAATTGCATTATTGCTAATCTGTGCATTTTTTCGAAAAATAAGTATTATTCACTAAACAAATAACATCTTCAATAGATAAGTTATGGGAATTATAATGTTCCCATGATATTTACGTTGCAATCATGTGCTGCAGATCTAGCAAGATTATCTCAATAAATGGGATTCTATGATGCTATAGCTACTTTTATTAAAAAATAAAATGAAAAGTAGTGTCATACTTAATAATTAAGGACTCTAGAAATAGGGTTCTTTTTTATAAATGTTGTGGTATCATAACTTAAAGGTTATGAATTTTATGTTAAGAAGGATTACGATAATGCAATAAAGAACTATGAGATGGATATATCATTAGATGATAATGATTCGGAAATATACATTAACAGAGTAATCAAGTATTACTCTATATGCAAGATTATGATAAGGCTATGAATGATTATAAAAAGAAATAAAATACCCCAGATGCAGTTAATAAATTAACTTTGCATCTGGGGGATTTTATTTCTTTTCTTTTTTTAATGATTCAATTAATTTAGGCAATGTTCCATTTAAATATATATCTAAAAACTCAGCCTTTTTGTAGCCTAAAAGTTCACTAATTTCTTCTATTTTTTGAACTGTTTCTTCTGATAAATTATAATTAGGCCTTACTGTCTTTCCACTTGTAAAATGAGCTGTTATCTTTTTCTTGCCTATAATTAAGTTTTTTGTAACTGTAACAGGAGGTGTCTTCTTTTTAGTTACCTTTTTTGTTACATCAGTTTCGATAAAGCTGGTAACTAAGTTTGTAACGTTATTTGTATCATTATTAGTTACATTTCTGTTTGGAAGTGGTTTAGCTGAAATAGGTTTTATTTGTTCTTTCTTACTTGCCATTTGCTTATCTCCTTTGCAACATTTTTATATGCCATTGAACCATCGAATTTTTCTCCGGCATATTGACTTATGCTTTTAAACTGCATAACAGCATCTTTAAATTTAGTGCTCGTTTTTACATAGCTAGGAAATACGTAGTACTTTTCTTCGAGCATTTCAACAACTTCCTTACCATGCTTTGCACGGCTGTCATACATTGTAATTAAAACTTTAATATCATTTAGATCCTTATTATATTCTTGAACTTGTTTTACAGTCTGTTCCAAGATTTCAAGTGCTCTTACTGAAAGATAAGAAGCATCAACTGGTGCAAGAGCAAAATCGCTTGCAAATAATGAGTTTATAGTTGTATTTCCAAGGGAAGGGCTATTATCTATTAATATAAAATCAAAGATGGATTGTATTTTTTCAATAGCCTTATTAAGTACGTTTTCTCTTCCCATTACTCCCATAAGGTACATTTCAACTGTAGAGAACTCGATGCAGCTTGGAATCATAAATAAGTTATCGGCTCCAGTTGGTACAATAACTTCGTCTATATCCATATCTCCTCTAAATACATTTTCTATACTTGCATATTTTTCAAGGGGATTTAAGCCTACATAAACACTTAAAGAACTTTGAGGATCTAAATCAATGATTAATGTTTTCTTATTTAATCTACTTAGCTCGTATCCAAGGTTATAAGTTGAAGTAGATTTACCAACTCCGCCTTTATTATTTAAGATGCTGATTACAGTAGCCATAATATTATCACTCCATATCAATTCAATTAAAATTTTTATCTATCAATTTTTGTTATTTTCTTAAAATAATCTATTAAGTTAAAATTTTATTTTTAATTTAATCCTGTTAAAGTAGAGAAAGTATTTTTTATATAATTAACTTTCAACACATTGTGTTACACGCTTTGTAACAAGTATACAAATTCATAATAAGAATTTTGTATAAGTTATATGTACTTCTTGTTGTTACTTTATTTGTTACAATATAGTTTAATTATATATTTACACTATATGTAACAGATAAATATACACTTTATGTTACAATATTTGATACAAAAATAAAAATAAGTATGTTACCTTATAAGTTATTATATATGTTACAAAACAAGTAACTATAAGATTAATGATGTAAAGACTATATTTTATTTAATTCCAACGATTTTAGGCTTTTAATTAATGATAAAAGGTATTCTGGATCATTAATAATTTTTATGTTTTTTAGCATATTATTATATTCATTTTGTGACATTAGAACTACATTTTTATTATCTTTTCTTGTAATAATTACAGTTTCATTTTCGTCATTTATTTTATCACAATATGATTTGAAATTTTCACGTACATTTGAATAATTTGCTGCTATCATTAATCTATTTACTCCTTTCACATTGTACAAAATACAGTACAAATTAATTATAGCTTTTTCTCATAAAAAAATCCAATTTTATTATAAATAATAATTAAAATATCTATATATTTTTAGAACAAAGATATATCTATTAATTAAGAAGAAAGGAAAGGAGGAAAAATGCATGGCAGTTTCATTGACAAAGAAATCGACTTCACTTGGAATTGAAGTTCAAAATGGAGTGGACAAGGCTGGGGATGCGATCTTTAGAACAAAGATGTTTTCAAATGTGAAAAACGATGCAGATCCTGCAGATGTTTATGAAGTAGCTCAGGCAATAAAGGGGATAATGGCTGATGAGACAAGAGATACCCTTTTGAGCGTTACTTCAACAATCGATAATGCTTAAATAATAAAAATTTCAATGGAAAGGAGGTAAAGTGAGTATGGAATATGTGTTATCTATGACTTTTAATACTCCAGGGGGAACAACAAGTACTTTAAGCGTAAGCGGAGTTAAGCCTGATATCACTCAGGAGCAGGTTATATCATTAATGGATACAATAATTTCAAAGAATGTATTTGAGGTAAATGCTGGTGAACTTATAAGTAAGAGCAGTGCTAAGCTTACAGAGAGAAAAATTACTAAATATGATGTTGCTGCTTAGTATATAAGGTTTTAAAGAGAGATTAAATTCTAATACAAATTAATCTCTCTTTTACCATATTTATAGGGGGTATATCTATGTTATAGGCTATTTATAAAAAATACTACTATAATATAGAATTCAAAAATAATGAGGACTTTATATGGATTATGAAAGAATTGAGAAATTAGTATTGAGAGCTAAAGAGAATGACAAAGATGCTAAAGAAGACATTATAATAAGATTTAAGCCATATATATTAACCATATCGAAAAAAACTCATGTTTATGGATATGAATTTGAGGATATTAAAAATGAATGCTATAAAACTGTGCTTAGCTGCATAGAATCTTATGATCCCGCCAATAAAAAATTTATAGGTTATACATTAACGTCTATAAGAAATAATATAAAGCAGCTTTTAAAGAAAAGTGACAGACGTAAAAACAGCGAAGGGAGTGAAGCGCTTATTCTAGATGATAATTTAGAATTAATCCTCTATTCTGAAGAGAAGAGTGCTGTAGATTGTCTTTGCGAGAAATGGGAATCATTATTATTAACAGAAGCTATAAACTCCTTAAATGATAATGAGCAGGAATTAATTAAATATATATTCTTTGATAAAAATACTTTAAGAAGCTATGCAGAATTTAAAAATATCTGTTATACCACTGCAATGAACCGGAAAAATATAGCTTTAAATAAGCTTTTATCTTATATGAAAAGGGTTCCAATATGAATTTGGAACCCTTTTTGCTGCTATTACATTATAAAAAGCTGTAATTCTTTATAACAGATGAAGTTTTTAAAATGTATTCTTCAGATAGTTTGTCTATTCCATCGCAAATAACTTTAAGAGAGCAGTTTTCGCAAACTATAATTATCATATCATCTTTAAGGGAACAGGTTAAAGTATCACTTAAAGTTGAATTTCTTATGGCAAGGGCAATTTGTTTTTTATCAAAAACTTCTGAATTTGCTGCAGTTATTTTTATGGTATCGTTCATATAATTTCCTCCTGTAAATTATAAAATTAAACATTTTTATTTAATAATGTACATTAATTTTCATTTTTCATAGGTTACTTTACATTATCAAATTGTTGTTTAATTAATAGATATACTTGAAGTAAAAAAATCTACAGATTATCCATTAATTAAGATGGGGCTTAGAAAAAATAAAGTTCAAATTTAACATGAACTATAAGCTACTTTTAAGCTGTATATTGTAAGAATATAAAAATGTCTATTCTTTAGAATATATATTCTTAGGATTTTTAATTTTGAGAGGAGATTTAAAAATGAAAATTCATAAGTCCAAGGACAAGGAAGAATTTAAAAATGATTTTAATGAAAATGAAAAAGAAATAATAAACTTTGATGATAAAATACAGGGAAATGAAATAGTAAACTTTAATTTTGATGATGATTTAAAAGGTGAGAGCAGTATAAAGAATGAAATCAATTTTCCAGAAGGTAATATTAAAAACAATAACTCTAATATAGATTTTTGCTGTGATAAAGTAGATAAATATTCAAAAGATGCACTGCAATATTTAAAATCCAGCGAAAGACTTATACCACTTTCAAAGATACACAAGACAAAATTTCTAAATGGCAGTGGTCTTACAAAAAATGAAAATGGAGCTGCACACATAATTGATGGTGAAGCTCCAGATAGCAAAAGATGTTATACCTTAAGATCATCAACAGTCAGAAAGCTATCTGAACTTAAGAGTATACATCCAGATATTAATATTTGCGTATCAACCATTGTTGATTTAGCTGTTAACTATTTTTACAGCTGTATTAAGGAAGAGTGATTTACAGCATACTATAGACTTAATAAAATAGAAAAATTTTTACAATATATATTGTTGGAATTAACAATTAATAAAGTACAATTGTAGTTAAATTCCTCATAATGTTTATTAAACTTTATAAGTATTATTATTGTAATATAGGTTAATTATATTATTTAATATATTGGTAAGATATAAGTAATACTTAAGGCATAAGTCATAAATATACACTAATAAATCATCTTAAATAATCCATACTATATTAGCATAATAAAATAAGAAATTATCTTGAAAAAATATTGGCACAACCGGAAGTATCCTTATATATTAAGTAACGTTAAATGTAACAATAAATATTACATAATAAGTAACATTATACGTAATTTATTTATATACTAATTTAATAACATAAGTAGTAACATTGTAAGTAACCATTAATAATACAAATATGGTGACATAATGTGTTACTAAAATTGTCCTTTATAAAATACTATAAGTACGGTTTTATTTATCTAAAAATGTAACTAACTAGCATAAAAGCAAAAGTATCAAATAAAAGAAAATTATAAAAAATCATATATATGAAACAAGAGCCTAAAATATATGGCAAATATAAAATTTATATAATATAGTATAAATACTATATTATATAAATTTTTTATTTGAAAACTAAAAATAAATGGGAAAAATAAAGCCAGCAGAAGATTTTTTAGCAATTTTATAAAAAAATGTTAATAGTCTATTTCGATTATGACCAAAATGTGGTAATATAGTGTTATACTACTTTTAGCTATGGGGGAATTGCAGATGCAGGATGTGGTCAATATTGGTGATAAACAACAGGCATACAGTACTTTATTGTATTTAGAATTTAGAGCATCTGTTGGAGATTTTTATATTTTTAAATGCAGCAAGAGATACTATAAGCAGTCTGATAAAATTGAAAAATGCAATTTTTTTGTTGTATATAGCCTAAAGAGAAAAGATATTTTATTTGAATTTCATGTAAAAAGTATGGGTTATATATTTGAGCTGCTGACAGATAATATTAAAATAAAATTTCTTGAAGAAGTTTTAATATTTGGCGGAATAGTGATACAGGACATTGTAGTAGAGAAGATGATAACTGGAAACTGCTTTTTATATGTTGTAAATAAACATGATATATATAGCCAAGAATTTGTATTTTCTAAATATAATGCAGAAGTAAATTTAATTAATCCTAAGCATCTATGCAGTTAAAATAGCAGTTTTAATCAGCAACCTTTAGTCGATTTAGACTAAAGGTGTATTATGAAAAGGGGCAATAATCAGTGTATATCATATAGATATCCAGCTAAAAAACTATATATACATATTATTTAAAGTAAATTATTTAAGCTGCTTGGCTTTAAGGGAAAAATTAAATAATTAATTTGGATATTTATATTAAAAGGGGGAATTGAATGGTAATAACAAAAATATTACCACTATGTTTATGTGCTGTTTTTTTAATGAATTCAGATATTTGTAATGAGAATAATAATTTTGTTTACAAATATGCAGCCAATGGAGAGATTCCTAATAACTTGATAGATAACAGATTAATTAGAATAGCAGAAGATTTAAGAAAATATGCAGAGGAACAGAGTGAAGAAAAAAAGCGTATGGAGAAAGAACGTAAGGAGCATGTCTGCTTTAATAGTTATGATATAGGAATTCCAAGTGGAATTACATATGAAGAAATGGCAAAGGTACTAAAGTCTTCACATTATGTAAATGTACTAAAGTTTTCAGATGCCTTTGTTGATGCAGAAAAACAGTATAAGGTAAATGCATTTGCTCTTGCTGCAATATCAGGAGCTGAATCAGGTTGGAATGAAAGCAGGAGAGCTAACAATGGAAATAACAACATTACAGGAATGGATGTTAAGTCTGATTCATCAAAAGGAACTGTATATGCTTCAAAATACGATTGTATAATGGACCTTGCAAGGCAGCTTAGAACGTATTATTTAACGCCTGGAGCTTGTTATTATAGCGGTGTGAGCACAAGTAAAGTGAATAAATATTATAGTGCTGATTCTAAATGGTATAAGACCATTGATAAAATAGGGGATGAATTAGTTTTTGAATATGATAGATTATATAGACAATGAGATTAAAGCAATAATACATAGTTAATTATATACTTACAAATGGTTTTTATAGATATTTAAACAATTTATGCAGCAAATTTAAATTACCAGCCGTAATATATAAAGAGAACAGCAATATAATAGTAAGTCGATTTAGACTATAAAATTAATTGCTCACACCATAAGACATGCAAGGAGGAAAAATTACGAGAAGTTTTAAAAGGGATATCATAACTTTAATTATTGAAAAATCCAGAAAATATTATGAAGCTTTATCAAAGGACGGATATGCAATGTTAGGAGATAACTATATTGCAATTGAACTTAAAAAGCAGCTTAATGTTAATAAAATAGAATACTTTGTCCTGACACATTTGAGCATTGAGTATTTCATAATTAATTTAAACGGTTCATATAAGCTTGAAAAAATACTTAAAAGCATGTATGAGAAAACTGAAAGGACAAAAATAATATCAATGCAGTTAATACCTATAATTGAATATTTTAAAGGGAAAGAGGGGGAGGAAAATGAAGTGAATTAAGTTATAAAAATAAATTTAAATTAATTATTAATCAAATATAAAAAATACGGCAAATAAAAGAAAAAATGTAAATATTGACATAAAATTTTGAGATGTTATAATTTACTAAACAAAATAGTTTTTTATTTGCCAAGAAAGAAGGAATTAAATTGGAAAATAAAAAAGCAAAAACTATTAAAAAAGACAAAATCTTTGAGGAGGTACAAAAGATTTCTAAAAAGGATAATGAGATTATGTCGCCTGCTTTAGAGAAAATATTAAAAGTAATTAGTGATGAACTTGATACTGATAATGAATTTACTATAAGACAGGGATATATAGCTTTATCAAAAGCGCTTGTATACATATCTCAAGCACTATGCGATAATGAAGAATTCTTTAAAACAGAAGTTGAGGCCTCTCAAAAAATTGCATTAGATAAGATAATTCCATCAATGCTTCCAAACATAAAAGATGGCAAGATCATAGATGAAAATTATGACAAAGAAGATCTTTCAGTAAGAAGAATGATGATGGCTATTGCACAAGCTGGTGAATATATAATTTGGAGAATGCTTGTATCAAATGTTCAGGATTTAGAAACAGAAAATAAAAAAGCTGACAGCTCAGACGTCGAAATCGACGAAAAGAAAAAATAATAATATTTATAGTTAATTTAAACGTAAATTGAGGAGAATAATAATGAGCAGACTTGAAGAAATTTTGCAAGATTATATAAACTGTAAAAATATGAGCGGCGTTAACTTCTATGCCTTATCATATGTTGATGATTTTCCAAGTGAAAAAAAGCCAGACGAGAAAGAATCAGTAAAAGAAAATATTTTTAAGCAGCTAAAAGAACGTACTTATAACATATCTGAGGTATATAACTTATTAAGTGAAGGAAAAATCACAGCTTTAGACATTGTAAAGCATACATCAATAGATGAGTATGACCTATTGATGGACGAGCTTAAGGAGTTTGACATAGAACATAATAAAAAAATAAAAGCTGCAGATGTGACTTTAGATAATAAGAAGAAAGTAGTAGAAGTTAGTGATGATATAAAGAGTTCAGAAGAAATGCTTTCTGATTTATCGAAAAAGCTTATGGATTTCTTAACTGATGCTAAGGAAATATTACTGATAAAGAAATAATGATTTGAAAATAAAGCTAAGCAGGGTGTTTTTTATAATAGCCCTGCCTATATATTTGTAAGGGGAAATGAATAATAGTGTTTGATTTTAGCAAAGTGGATGAAAAAATAAAAGTCGATGTGTTAAATAATAAAAAGAAAACAGAAATTTCTAATTCTAAAAATCAATTTTTAAATATAGAAAATAGAGGTATGACTAGAATAGCTAAAGGCATTGTTAATAATATTTTAAAAATCGAAGAGGAATTAAATGAGATCTTTGTAGAGAGAGAAAATGAAATAAGAATGCTTACATTAACCTTTATAACAGGTTCAAATGGATTTTTTCATGGACCTGCAGGAACAGGAAAATCTGCTTTGGTAGAAGAGTATAGAAAAAGGATAGAGGATTGTAGTTATTTTAGAATACTTATGGGAAAGACTACAGAGCCTAGTGAAATCTTTGGCCCTGTAAGTATTAATGCAATGAAAAATGATATTTATAAAGTAAATACTAAAAATAAGCTTCCAGAAGCAAACATAAGCTTTGTGGATGAGATTTTTAAAGCTAATAGTGCAGTATTAAATAATTTACTCACTATTATGAATGAAAAGTTATTTTTTAATGAAAAAATTCAGAAAGTGCCATTAATATCTTTAATAGGTGCGAGCAATGAGTATTATGAAGATGACAGTCTTATAGCTTTGTACGATAGATTCTTATTGCGATGGAATATAGATTATATTAAGGAACCTGGAAATAGGATAACTTTGTTTAAGAATTACTTAGATAGAAGAAGAAAAAGTTCATTATTGCATGAAAATGCCACAGTAGAAGCACCTATGTGTAAGATAAATATTAAGGACTTAATGATTATTAATGAGAAAGTTAAGGAGATTACGGTTAGTATAAAAGTACTAAATACCTATAATAAACTTTTAAATACATTACTTAGGAAAAATATTATAATTTCAGACAGAAGAAAAAATGAAAGCTTGAAAATAGTACAGGCTGCAGCACTTTTAGACGACAGATGCGAGGCTGAGATTCAAGATTTGGAAGTATTAAAGTATACGTTGTGGACAAGCGAAGAAGAGATGCCTGCAATTTTAGAAGAGGTGGAAAAATTAGCAAATCCCAATAAGAATAAGCTAAGCAATCTAAAAAAGACCTTTGAGTCCTATAAAAAGCAATTGCTTGATCTTGAAGAGAACAAGGCTTCTGACCAATATGTGTTTGATAAAACAATGGCAGTAACGGAAATAATAAAAAATATTAATTATGGAGTAAATACAATAAACAATATTCTTAGCTCAATGAAAAAAGAAGGCAGGGATAATAGCAAAGATTTTAATGATTTTCTTAAGCTCTTAAGGGAAATGGAAGAGTATGCAGAAAACATTAAAAAAGAAATTACACTATAGATATTCACTTAAATTTAATGAAATAGTATAAGTTAAATTGATAATTGATTTATCTATATAAGGTGGAAAGTATAGGAGGAGTTATTATTATGCTTGCAGCTAAGGTCGAGTTTTTGGAGGTTATAGATGATAAAATTCATCTTAGTTCTGTTAAATCAGATTATATTGACAGGGAAATTTTTAAAGATGCTTTGAAAGACGCTGAGAAGCTTAAGGAAACCATAGAGGAAAGAACAGAGAGGACTCCATTTTTTGAGAAGTTAAGTGAAGACTTATTTAATGCTTTATATAAGGTTGCCCCAAAAGTTTATAATGAGGAAAATATGGCTGTTTCTCTTAAGCTTGAGAATAAGATATTAAGGATATTGATTGATAATGAAAATTTTAATAAGCTCAGGAAAAATACAGTCTGCGACTTATTTAATTCAACTTATGCCTTAAGTATGTTTTTAGATAAAGCACGTGAAATCCTTGAAAATTTAGGTAAGCAGTCTGAAGAGCATGAATTATTGATGGACAATATAAATGCAGCTATTTCCTGTCAGGAACAGCTTATAGAGTTAAATCAGCAGTTAATATATGATCCAGATGATGATAATTTAAATGGACAGGCTGATGATTTAAAGAAATTAATTGATGAGGCTGATATAAATATTTTAAATGCGCAAAAAAATATGAAGGGTTCAGATATTTTAGATATAAAAAAATTAAGCGATTCCTTAGGAGATATTCTAGCAGCTGTTCAAAAGAAGTTAAGCAGGGACTGGGCTTTAATTAAAGTTTTTGTAAGTTTACCTAAAGCGCCAGGAAATGAGGATGGGAAATTTCAAAAGGTCAGTTATGAAGAAAAGCTTGAACTTGCTAAAGTCTTAACTAAAAGCAGTATTATTAAGCATATTTCAAAAAGACTTGGTAAGATGAAGACTTTTATAGAAGATGTTAATAAAAATCCAGGAAAGTATGGACTTACAATTGCAGGAGTCGGAATTGGAAACAACCTAAACAGAATCTTAAATTGCGAAAAGGTTCTTTTATCGGATAAAGATTTAGAAAACCAGTTTTATAAAAAATATTTAAATAAGACTCTTCTTCAATATGAAGTGCAGGGGGAAGATGAAATAAAAGGCCCGTTAATAGTCTGCATAGATAATTCAGAGTCTATGGAGGGGAATAAGGAGTATTTTGCAAAGGCAGCGGCAATTTCAATGCTTCAAATGGCAGCGCTGGACAAACGGCCTTATAGATGCGTGTTATTTGATAACACTGTAAATAAAGTAGTGGATTCAAAAAAGAACTATTATGATTTAAAAAAGATAATAGAAATTGCACAGACTTTTCATGGTGGTGGTACTGAATTTGAGCCGCCATTAGAAAAAGCAGTTGAAACTCTTTATGAGCATAAATTTAAAAAGGCAGATATACTCTTCATTACCGATGGAGAGCCAGTTAAATTTTTATCTGAGGAATTTAAAGAGAAATTAGATGTTTTAAAGAAAAAAAGAAAATTCATAATACATGGAATCATAATCGGGGCAGCAAATGACAAGTATATGAAAGAATTTTGTGACTACATAATAAGGTTTGATGACCTGGTAGATGAAAAAGAACTTATTAATATTTTTGGTAATATTAATAATTAAATGTCAGTTTAAAATATGTGAGAGGGAGGAGGAATGGAAATTGATTATGCGGAAATTAGATGAAAGTAGTGCTGAGGTTTTAGCGGAAATATGCATAAATCCAAAGCAAAAGATATTTTTATGCATAGGAACGCCAGAACATGTTTGGGATAGCTATGGTCCTATGGTTGGATCTCTTCTTTCAGAAAAAGATATATTATGTTTTGGGACAATGAATGAGAGAGTTGATTCTTATAATGTTGAAAGCACTGAAGAAAGAATAAGAAACGAGTATGAGGATGCCTTAATTATAGCAGTAGACAGCGCAGTTACAAAATCTGAAGCTAAAACAGGTAAGATAACAATAATTAGAGATGGTGTAAAGCCTGGTGAAGCCTTCACTAAAAATTTGAAAAAAGTAGGGGATTATTCAATTTTATTTGGGGTGGATTCAGAGGATGTAAATAATAAGCTCATAGCTCTTCCGTTTAGTGCGGCTCTTGAAACTTATAATGTAATAATGACTTCCATGTTTGGTTGATTTAAGGAATAATTTTTTAAATTTTTTATTATTATAAATGAAGTATAATTTAATATTACTTTCGTATTTTATAAATTCATATATTAACTTATATGTAGAAATTTAGCTAGTTGCATAAGTATATTTGTTACGTTTAATGATACATTATATATAACACTTTTAGTAACGTAATATGTTACTAAAAGTGTTATGTTATTTGTACTTTTTTTGTACCTAAAATTATATGGTAGGTCGCCAGTTTGATTAAGCATTCAGCATCGAGATATTTATATTAAGTTATAAATTTTAGGATCAAAAAAGAATACATTTGATAATTATATAAAAACTGTTAAATATTGATGATATTTGTTATAATTACTACATTGAAATAAAACTAATGAAATTAAGGGGAAAATAAGATGGGTAAAAGCGCATTAATTTTAGGTGCAGCAAGTGCAGTAGTAGTTATAGCCTGCGGAGCAGGAGGAGCTATATATGCATTAAATGCATCAAATTCAGATAATACTCAAAATAAAACAGCAAATTATGAACTTCAAAAGGAACAAGCAAAACTAAATGGATGGAATCAAAAAGATGGAGCCTGGTATTATTACAAGGATGATAAAGTGCAGACAGGGTGGGTTCAGGACAATGGTTCTTGGTACTATTTAGATGATTCAGGCAAGATGAAATTAAATTGGATTCAGGATAAAAATAAGTGGTACTATTTAGGCTCAGATGGAAAGCTTAGAACAGGCTGGATTAAGGATAACGATAAATGGTACTACATGAATAGTGATGGGACGATGGCAGTAAATACAACTGTAGATGGAACTTATATAAATGAAAATGGGCTAATAGAGGATATTCCAAAGTCGCAGAATAGAGAATCTACTGATAATAATAGCAATAAAAATTTAAGTGTAGAAGAAGCACGAAATCTGATTTTTAAAAATATAGATATAGAAGATAGAACCTTACTAATAAATGGAGAGGCCAATTTTCTCACAAGTGTAACACCAAATACTAACGATGATAAAGCAAAAAAAATATATAATTATTTAGGGACTAAAGAAAATATGTACGAGTTTCAAGGTCTTCATAGTGCATTTTTTGTATGTCAAGTTACTGGTACAACCTATATAGTAGATCCTGGAGAAACAGGGAAAATGGGATGTGGGATATATCGTATAAAAGATGGACACAGAGCTGAAACCTGGCGGATAGGAGGTTGGCATGATAAATCTCATGTTGCCCAAACTTATAATGGAGAAGATTGGATGACTATTGGATAAACTTGAAGAAAAATTCAAATAAAACTAAGGGGAAAATAAGATGGGTAAAAGCGCATTAATTTTAGGTGCAGCAAGTGCAGTAGTAGTTATAGCCTGCGGAGCAGGAGGAGCTATATATGCATTAAATGCATCAAATTTAGATAGTACTCAAAATAAAACAGCAAATTATGAGCTTCAAAAAGAACAAACCAAACTAAATGGATGGCAGCAAAAAGACGGCAATTGGTATTATTACAAGGATGATAAAGTACAGACAGGATGGGTTCAGGACAATGGTTCTTGGTACTATATAGATGATTCAGGCAAGATGAAATTAAATTGGATTGAGGATAAAAATAAGTGGTACTATTTAGGCTCAGATGGAAAACTGAGAACAGGCTGGATTAAGGATAACGATAAATGGTATTACATGAATAGTGATGGAACGATGGCAGTAAATACAACTGTAGATGGAAATTACTTAAATGCAAATGGACTAATAGAGGAAACTCCAAAACCACAGTCTAAACAATCTGCTGATAATAATGGTGGACAAACTAATAATAGTAACAGTAAGCATGTTTTAAGCGTGGAAGAAGCAAGACAGCTGGCTGTAAATTATTTGAATAATCATAATAAGGGTGATAGGTTTGATAATACTTATCATGAAACAGAGGGGATAGCAAATGATATAGAGGCTAAATATAATTGTTATCTTTTTGTTCC
This sequence comes from Bacillota bacterium, assembly GCA_023435985.1. GTDB lineage: Bacteria > Bacillota > Clostridia > Clostridiales > Clostridiaceae > Clostridium. The sequence goes on from JAEZKY010000082.1 coordinate 28,043, forward strand.
AGAAGATGAAAGCGGAGGTGCTTCAGATATTGCTATATGTGTAAATAAATCTAGCGGACAATTATATAGAGTTAATCCAATTGATCAACAGTTAAAGCTAGTTAGTTAAATTTGTTATAATTACTACATTAAAATGGGTAAAAAAATATATTAGATGATACAAATAATATAGCTCTTTTAGGTACATATTATGTAACTAAAAGAGTTCTATTTATTGTACCTAAAATTATGCATTGGATTGATAAAGTATATAAATATGCATACTGTAAGGCTTATGAAATTTTCAATGAGAAATCCTAAAATTTTACGTGGATTAATTTGTAAATTTAATAAAAATAAATTCAAAAATAGAATATGTTTACATAATTGGACTTATTAATATAGACATGATAAAATATAGAAATAGTATATTTTGACAAAAGGGGTAGAAAAAATGCTTAAAAGAAACAAAGAATTTATTAGTAAGTTATTGATATTAAGTATGTGCATAAGTATGGAGGCAACTACACAAGTATTTGCGGCAGATAATCAAACAGGAGAAGTGTCGAATAGTAAGGCTGTTAATGCGGTTATTACGAATTCAGGGTTTCAATTTGATACTGCTACGGGAACAATAACAAAATATGTTGGCAGTGATACTGATGTAGTAATACCAAGTACAATTAATGGCATTTCAGTAACAAGTATAGGAAGTGGTGCATTTGAAAATTGTACAACTTTAACAAGTGTAACAATTCCAGACAGCGTAATAAATTTAGGACTTGGCACCTTTGAAAATTGTACCAGTTTAAGCAGTATAACAATTCCTGAAAGTGTATCAATAATAGGAAATAATATATTTTATGGATGTAGTAAATTAAAGGAAGTAAATCTACCTGATACTATAACAGATATAAAAGATGCTGCATTTGGTAATTGTGATAGCCTGGAAAATATAACTATACCTAATGGAGTAACATCTATAGGTTATGGTGCGTTTTCAAATAGTGGATTAAGAAATATAACTATACCCGGTAGTGTAAGCAGCATTGGTGAAGCAGCATTTTTTGGATGCATTGGATTAGTTAAGGTAACTATATCTAGTGGCGTAACACAAATAGGGAAAATAGCATTCTGCAACTGCACACAACTTTCAGGTATAAATATACCAGGTACAGTATCAAGTATAGGTGCTCAGGCGTTTTCTGGTAGTGGATTAAGAGGGGTAACTATTGAAGAGGGGGTAAAAACCATAGGAGATGAGGCATTTAGTGAATGCATTGTTTTAAAAATGCTAAGTATTCCAGATAGCATAGAAAGTGTAGGAAGTGATATATTTTTTAAAAGCGAGTATCCTAAACTTTATGTTAAGAGTGAAGCAACAAAAAATCTTCTGCGCAATAGTTCTAATGTAATATTGGAAAGTCAAATTTACATTGTAGGTGATTCGGATTATGAATTTGATAAAAATACAGGGACAATAACTAAATATAATGGTAACCAAGTGGATGTAGAAGTACCAAGTGAAATTGATGGTGTGAAGGTGAGAAGTATCGGGGATAATGCTTTTGCATATTGTCAAAATTTAAAAAGTGTAACATTAGATGATGGTATTACAGACATAGAACCTTCTGCATTTGAGGGATGTATGAATTTGTCTAAAATAGATATACCTGAAAGTGTAAATAGTATAGGGGGGTGGGCATTTTATAATTGTAGTAGCTTAACAAGCATAAAAATACCAGAGGGTGTAGTATCATTATCAAAAAGTACTTTTTACTGTTGTACAAGCCTAACAAGTATAATAATTCCTAAAAGTGTGAAATCTATAGAGTCTCAAACATTTTGGAAATGTGATAACGCTACATATTATGTTCCGGATATTTCATTTAGACAACTTTTATTTGATTCAGGTCTTCCTAAATATGACACTAAGATACAAGTTGAGGGTAGAGCATTAAATGAATTGGACTTTAAATTTGATGCAACTAATCAAAAGATAGTAGGTTATAATATTTTCCGAGATGATATGAATATACCGAGTGAAATTGATGGAATTAAGGTAAAGGGTATAGGTGATAATGCATTTTCCGGATGTTCAACTATGAAAAGTACAGAAATTCCTGATGGTGTAACAAGTATAGGAATTAAGGCATTTTGCAATTGTTATGACCTAGAAGGTATAACAATCCCTGAAAGTGTAACGAGTATTGGTGGAGGAGCATTTTTAATGTGCAGTAACTTGAAAAGTATAACTTTACCAAGCAATTTAACAAGTATAGAACCTAGCACATTTGTTGGATGCACTAAACTAACTAGTATAAATTTACCTAAAAATTTAAAGAGTATAGGAAATGGAGCATTTGCTGAGTGCAATAGTTTAGACAATATAACAATACCTGAAGGTACGAATAGTATCGACACATTTGCATTTGATAATTGTACATTGCTAAAGAGTGTGGTTATCCCAAACAGTGTTACATTCATAGGAGAAAATGCCTTTGACGGTTGTAATAATGCAATATTTTATGTATATAGTGGAGAACAAAAACAGCGTTTAATAGATAGTGGTGTTAATGGAAGTAAGATTGTAGTATCTAACCAACCTCAAAAAGTACAAGTAACAAGCATATCGTTAAGTTTAAATAATTTAGATTGTGCAATAGGAGATAAAAAGACATTAACAGCAACAGTAACGCCAAATGATGCAAGTGATCAAACCGTAACATGGAGCAGTAGCAATAGCAATGTGGTAGCGGTAGATCAAAATGGAAATATAAATGCGGTAGGAGCAGGAAGTGCCGCAATAACGTGTACAGCCAATGATGGAAGTGGAATAAGTGCAACGTGTAATGTAATTGTAAATGGGCAAAATGGTACTGGTAGCACAGGAGGAAATGGTGGAAGTAGTAATCCTACAGATGTTAAAGTGACTAGTATAACAATTAATGGAAGCAGCAGCATTACTACAAAGGGAGGAACTACAGCACTTACAGCAAATGTTCTTCCAGGGAATGCTACAAATAAAACTGTGACTTGGACGTCAAGTGATCAAAATGTAGCCACTGTTGATAATAATGGAGTTGTTACAGCAAAGGGAAATGGAAATGTAACAATTACTGCAACAGCAAGCGATGGAAGTGGAGTTAATCAGAATAAAGCAATAACAATTAGTGGACAAGATGCTAATACTGGAACAGGAGGTACAGGTAACACTGGAGGAAACAGCGGTAATGGAAATACAGGAGGTACAGGTAACAACGGAGGAAACACTAATCCAACAAATGTTAAGGTAGCTGGTATAACTATTGGCGGAAATAGCAGCATCAGTACAAAAGGCGGAACCTTAATTCTTACACCAAGTATAAATCCAAGTAATGCTACAAATAAAAATGTCACTTGGACATCAAGTAATCCAAGCGTAGCCACTGTTAATGCTCAAGGAGTTGTTACAGCTATAGCTAATGGAACTGCTACTATTATAGCTACTGCTGCTGATGGAAGTGGAATTACAGTAAATAAACTTATTACTGTAACAGGACAAACTGCATCTAGCACTGGCTCTGATTCAATTTTAAAATCAGTTTCCATAAGTGGAACAGAAGAAGTAAGCCATAGATTGAAAGCTAACGTAAGATATACTGGAACAGAGCCAAGTTTGGATTATGAATGGCAAAGAGCTGATACAAGAGATGGAGATTACACAGATATAAGTGGTGCTGATGAAAAAGAATATAGATTAAAAAGCAGCGATAGAAATAAATACATTAAAGTAATTGTTACTGCAACAATAAATGGTACTAATTATACTGTAGATGATACAGTAGGAAAAATCGATAGAGATACCTCAAATGACGATGATGATTCAGATTCAAGCAACGACAGCTCTAATAATAATAACAATAATAATAATAACAATGTTGTAGTATTGCGACCAACAACTACAACTAATTATTCATCAAGCGGGACAATATACAATGGAACAACTTCAAACGGTTTTTCTCCTTCAGTTAGTAGGGCCTTTACAAATCCATCAGGTCATCCAGTAAGTGGATGGGTAAAAGTAAATAATAATTGGTATTATATTAATGGTAATGGAATGCCAAAGGTTGGCTGGCTAAATGATAATGGCAAATGGTATTATTTAGATCAAGCAGGAGTTATGGTAAGTAACTCTTCTATAGATGGATACTGGCTAGGTGAAGATGGAGCAATGGTTTAATAAAACGTATAAAACTATGTAAATAATAATTTATTAATTCAAACAAATATAGAAATTAAATATGAATAAAAAAGATGATTAGGAGATAGATAATAAAATGATAAACAAATTTTTTAAAAAGACTATAGTTGCATCAATGACTTTAATATCAGTAATTGCAATAAACCAAATTGTAGCAAAGGCTAGTGTAAATTACCTATATGCCAAAGGAGAAAACTTAACCAGCTATAAATTTGAAAGATTATCAGATAATGTTCAGGATAATAATTATTATAGGATTAAATGTATTAAACCAGATGGTTCGTATGCTAAAAATGAATGGATAGATTATAAATATACATATTTGAATGAAGGGGTAAATGACGATTGGATATATTTTGGCAGCAATGGTATTAACACAGAAGGTTGGTTTCAAGTAGGTGGAAAATGGTATTATGGAGATCCTTCCCATGATGATGATTATATAGGTATTGATACTGGTATGGTGGATGGTTATTATTTAGATTCTGATGGAACGTTAGCTCCTCAAGGATGGTATAATGAGGGTTATGGAAATTGGCGTTATAGCTACGGAAATGGTAAAATAGCTAAAAATACAACAATAGATGGATGTTATATTAATTCAGATGGATATTGGAAGGAAAAATAGAAAGCAATAAACAGCTCTTGCTTTTTTGAAAAGTAAGAGCTGTTTATTTACTAATTTTTCATTAATTCTTTTATTGCAATTTGTGTAAATGAATATACAGGAAAATAATATGCATATAATTATTCATACTATTAAATGAGGGATGTTAACTAAGATTTCGCAGGAGTAAAGAGGTAATTCCTTTATAAAATAATATAGGATCACTAGAATACTTATCAAATAAGTCACAAAATACGTAATAAAATTTGTTACATATTTTGTGACTTTTTTAGTATCATAACTTGTTAAATGGTATGCGCATAAAATATAAATTCCAAACTGTAAAGCTTAATTTATAATTAAGAGAAAATCTTGTTTTTCATAAATAATAGCATTGCAGAAATATAGAGAAATATGTCAACAATAATTTATGAGTAAAATTTTAACAAATATTCAGATATTTATATAAATATAGTATTATAATCATAAGGAAGTGAAAAACATGCTTATACAATTTAATTTTAAAAATTTTAAATCCTTTAGAGATGATACTAGTTTAGATATGACTGCAACCTCAATTACAGAGCATCCATATAATTTAATTGATACTGGCGAGGAAAAATATATTAAAGCAGCAGCTATTTATGGAGCAAATGCCAGTGGAAAGAGTTCTGTTATTGAAGCATTTAGTTTTATGAAAAATTGGGTCGTTAATTCTTTAAAAAATACAGCAAATAAGGAATATATTCCTATAAAAAGATTTGCTTTTGATAATATCAGTCTGCAAGAACCTGCTGAATTTGAAGTGTTTCTTAAATTTAATGATAAGGAATATAAATATGGTTTTTCATTAGATGACAAAAAAGTATTTGAAGAATGGCTTCATGTTAAAGAGGAGAATAGCAAAGATAGTTATATTTCTTTATTTGAACGCGCTGAGAATCATATAAACTGTAATAGTAAATTATTAAAAAACGCAGAAAACTTCATCCCTATGATGGAGGATAAAACTTTATTTTTATCTATAATATCAAATGCTAAAATTTATTATGCAAAACAGGTAGTTGACTGGTTTGTTTTATGTAGTGTTATAGATTATGGAAATATAATATTTGAAATGGCACTTACGGAATTGAGTTCATCATTAATTGAAGAGAAGTCTTTTCAAAATAAATTGGTGAAGTTTTTAAATTCAATAGATATAAATATTGAAGCTATTGAAGTTTTGAAACCTCAAAATGAAAATGATAAACCTAAAATTTACACAAAACACTCAATAAAATGTACAGATAAATTTTATAAAATACCTATTTCAGAAGAATCAAGCGGAACTCAGAAGATGTTTGTGTTATTTAGTTCTTTACAAAATTCACTTCAAATAGGGATTCCATTATTTATTGACGAACTTGATGCTAAGCTTCATCCACTACTTTTAAGATATATTTTAACTATGTTTCATGATAAAAATATAAATAAAAATGGTGCTCAGCTTATATATGTGACTCATGATAATTATACTTTAACTAAAGACGTTTTTAGACGTGATCAGATATGGTTTGTTGAAAAAGATCCTGATTCAGTATCGCATCTTTATTCTCTAGCTGAATATAAGCTAGATGGCGATAAAAAGGTAAGAAAGGATGCATCTTATAATAAAGATTATCTTCTTGGTAAATATGGTTCAGTCCCTATTTTGAGGGGATATGATTTGTAGGGGAATGAGGATTAGTAAATTATTTTAAGGGTCACAGAATATGTAACTATTAATATTACTTATTTTGTAACATAATTAGTTAATATATAAGTAACAAAAATTAATTACCGATAGCGTATCACAATAAGTAACATAAAGTGTAACATAATATAGTACACTTTATGTTACTTATATTATTTTTATAACTATCTTATTTTACTAAAAGTGAATTCATTTGATATAATGAAACTAATAATCAATTATTAATCAGTTATATTTTGGGTCAAGGATAGTAATACAAGGAGGTAATATTTTTGTGCAAAGTCTGTAAAACATGTGGTCAAAGTAACTTTGGAGTAATAGTAAAACGGATAGAGAAAAAAGCTGCTAAAATGTTGGATGGAAAAATAACAGAATATTTTGAAGAATATGAGGAAATAGCGGAGGAAACTGAAATTAATTATTGCTTTACCTGCAGCAGGGAAGTTACAGAGGATGATTTAACGGAAGTACATATATGTAAGGCATGCCAAAGTGAGGTTTACGAAGTAAATGAAAATGGAATATGCATAGAATGTATGAAAGAAGCTGAAAAACTGGCGGAGATATCAAAGGAAGAGCTGATACTCATGATTTTGAAGCAAAATAAAAAGATTGAGGATGAACAGAATAAATTCCATAAGGCAAGTGAAACGGGAGATTCAGAGAAAAAGAATAAAATTTTTGAAGAAAACCAAGGGGAACTTGAAAATAAGAAAGAAAAAATTGTGGAAAAGTTAGTTAAAAATAATAGGAAAAGTGATACAATAAAGAAAGAAAATAAATCAGCTGATTTTTGTTGTAAGCAAGAAGTCGAAATCGACGTTAAAAACAGGGTGTTTTCAAAGAGAAAAAATGGGCGCAAAGCCAGTAATAAAGAAGAAAGTATCCAAGAGAAAAATGAGAGAGAAGTTTTAAATTTTGAGAAAAATATTGAGAACGCTATAAAGGCTAATAAAGAAAAAGTTAAATTAGCAGCAGAGGCAGACAGCGTAAATACTAAAAGCCTCAATAATGTAAAAGAAGAAGTTAATAATATTTTTGAGAATGACTTTATTGGCATTGGTAAGGAAGTTAATGATGTTGCCGTCATAGATGATATTTATGAAGATATGGATATTTCTAATATAAATAAAGAAATAGCTTATAAAGATGTAGTTAATAACACATTAATGGAAATTGAAGATATTATACGAAGTATGGATAGCCAAAGTTCAGATGTCATTAAGGAAAAATGCGCAATTATAGGCGCTTCTCATGATTTTCTGTAACGTCTGATTGAGAGAAAAAGCTTTTTAGCTGATATTTTAAATTAAAAATTTAGGAGGAAATAATAATGAAAGTTTTTGGAGCAAGATGCATTGTAAAGGAAGAAAAACAAGGAGAGGAAACTGTTTCTGGAATCATAATTCCTGGAAAAGATAAAGAGCCTACATATGTTGGAAGAGTTATAAGCGTTGGGGATGGAGCACTTCTTGAAAATGGTGAAAGAGTACCAATGCAGGTTAAAGAAGGAGATAGAATTGCCTATACTACATTTTCAGGTTCTCCAATAAAAAACGGAGAGGAAGAATTTATCATACTCAATGAAAGGGATATATTATGTGTGTTAGAAGATTAAATTAGACTATAAATTTATTGCAGGGGGAGAATAATATGAGATACGCGTTGCTTCACAATCATACCAGGTTTTCAATAAAAGATTCTCTGGCTCACCCAGAGGAGTATGTTAAAGCAATTAATGATTACAATAATTCTAATAAGGATCATGAAATAGTGGCTTTTGCATTAACTGATAACTCAAATATGTATGGATTAGTAGATTATCATAAAGCATGCACAAATCCTATAGAGGGCAGTGAATATAAAAAATTAAAGCCTATTTATGGAAATGAAATTTATCATATTGACAGCTATATTGATATGTCGAAATTAAAATATGATCAAATATATCATTTAGTTCTTCTTGCGGCAAATGAAGAAGGCTTAGAGAATTTATATGCTATAACAACAGAAGCAGGAATACATAAAATTAAGCCTGCTTCCTGTGAAATGCCTGCAGCAGAAGAGAGTTATTTAGAAGAGCATGGAAAAGGAATTATAGCCTTAAGTGGTGGAATACACAGCAAAATAGGAAGGCTTATCATAAATGATGAATATGAAAAGGCAAAAGATTTAGCGTTATATTTTTACAATATTTTTGATGAATTTTATTTAGAGATATTACCTTATGATGAGTGTGAGGAGACAATGCTTATTAATAAAGCTCTCTTAAAGATTCATGAAGAAACAAAGCTGCCTTTAGTAATTACCTGCGATACTCATTATATACAAAAAGAAGAAAAGGAATATCAGGATACTTTAAAGTTTATAAATAATATGGAAGTCTCTAAGGTAAACAGCTATATGAAGACTCCTGAAGAGATAATAAAGTGGTGCAGGGAGAATAATATTCCCCTTGAAGCTGTTAAAAACACTGCTAAAATTGCAGATAAGTGCAATGTGGATATCACGCCAAAAGATATAAGAGGACTTATGCCCACCTTTGAATGCCCCAAAGGATATGACCCTGACAGTTATCTAAAAAAGCGAATCTTTTTAGGATTTAAGAAAAGATTTCTTCTTCGCAAAAGTGAGACAATTCATATAGAAAAATATATAAAAAGATTAAATTATGAATATACAATAATAAGATCCATGGGGTATAGCAGCTATTTTTTAATATTATGGGATTGGTGCATGTATTGCAAAAATAATGATATTCTTCTTGGACCTGGGAGAGGATCCTGTACTGGGAGCTTAATTGCATATTGTTTAGATATAACTAATATTGATCCGATTAAAAATGATCTCATATTTGAAAGGTTTTTAAATATTGAAAGAATAGACGAGCCAGATATAGATACTGATGTTGCAAGTCTGGATAGGAGGGAAGCAATTGAATATTTTGAGAATAAATATGGCAGGGAATATGTCTGTCAGATTGCAGCCTTTAACCAGTATAAAATAAAGAGTGCGCTTAAAGCTTTATTGTCCAGAAATGCGAAATATAGTCTTAAATTTCAAAATGATATTATAAAAAGTATTCCAGATTTATTAGGTGGTGAAAGTGTAACTTATGATTTATTAGAAGACATCAAAAATAATCCATATAGACATAATAAGCTTTCGCAAAAAGAAATTAAGCAGGCAGAGGCTGTTTATGACAAGCTTCAAAAGTTGTTTAAAGAAGATTTGAAACTTGAAAAAACATTAAAGAAAATATGCAAAGGTATAAGCTCAGTAAGCATTCATGCGGGAGGAGTTGTAATCTCTTCTAAGAAGCTAAAAAAGAATATGCCCCTTATGGCAGGAGGCGATTCAGCAGTTCTTTTAGTATCGCAGCTTAATATGGAAGCTATCCATTACTTTCATGGCTTAAAAATAGATGTTCTTGGACTAAAGGCTCTAAGCATAATAAAAGAAGCAATGAAAGCTATAGACCTTGAAGAAGATTGGTATGAAAGCGACAATACCAATGATAAAAAGGTTTTCGACTTTTTAAAAGAAGGAAATACAAAAAATATATTTCAAATGTCTAAATATATGGCTACCCAGATGATAAAGGATTTTAAGGTTACAGATTTAAATGGGCTAAGTATAGTAAATGCATGTAATAGACCTGGTCCATTAACTAAAGATTCCCAGGGAAAATCCATGGTAGATAAATATAAGGATAAAGTTAGTGGAGTAAATACAGAGAAACAAAATGAAAAAATAGAATCTATAGGTAAAGATACTAAAGGAGTACTTATCTATCAGGAGCAGCTTATGACTCTTGGACAGCTTGTGGCTGGCTATAGTCTTGGAAATGCAGATTTACGAATAAGAAAAACCATAGCAAAAAAAGATACGAGAAAGATAGCAGAAATTCGAAACGAATTTGTTTATGGAAAGGAATCACTATTTGATAAAAATGGCAATGTATATGGAATATCTAAGAAGCCGTCAAAGTATTGCATAGGTGCAGTAAAGCTTGGCTTTTCAGAAGAAGAAGCTTTAGAGATTTTTAAGAATATAGAAGCCTCTGCAGCATACTGCTTTAACAAGTCCCATTCCTATGCCTATGCATTTTTAGCCTATAAAACAGCATGGCTTAGTTTATATTATCCTGCAGAATATGCTGCAGCCTGCATGAATTTTTATGCTATGGATGGAAAAACTGAAGAAGTTATTGAAACCTTAGATGAAGTTAAACGTAGAAATATCAAAATTTTACCACCTGATATAAATGAATCGAAGGATAATTTTAACGTTAACATCATGGATAATGGAAATAAGAGTATAAGATTTGGTCTTCTTGGAATTAAAGAAGTAGGTAAATCTATACTAGATTCAGTTGAAGCCTTAATAAAAATTGATGGGCCTTTTACCTCCTTTGATAATTTTCTAAAAAGGACTTTAGATGATGTAAATAACAGCACTTTAAGAAAAGAATTAAGTAAAAACTATGCGAGTGTTACAAGAAAATATGATAGAAATGGGAGAATCGTAATAAATATAAGGAATCCATTTTCTAAAAAGAACGTGACAGCGCTCATTAAAGCAGGAGCCTTTGATGAGCTTGAACCTAACAGATATAAATTATTTAATGACTTTCTTAAACTCAGAAATAAAAAGAAGGAAATAGAGACTGAGCTTCTGGAAGAAAAAAGCTATAATGAAGAAAAAAAGCTGCAGTGGGAATTAGAGAGCTTAGGATACTATGCTTCTGGAGTTTCGGAGGATCAGGAGCTTTCTGTATATGAAGATTTATCTAAAGGTGAAAATAATCATAAGGTTAATATAGTAGGTATTGTTAAAAGCCTTAGAAAAAACAGCAGACTCACTAAGAATAATGAAATTTACTATAAGATGAAGATGGAATTGAAAAATGGAGCAACATTTTATGTAAACATCTGGGAAGAGCTTTATAAAAAACATAACGATACCTTTAAATACATTAATTCAAAATATAAAACCAGCAAAGTAGTAATTAAACTTGCTGGATGGGTTTATAAAAATTCAAGTTTTACTAATTTAAATGTGGATTTTATAGAGCTTGTAAATTCAATATAGAAGAAGAAAGGGGATTATTATGCTATATAAAAATATTGGAGCTGCTAAATGTAAGTTTAATGAAAGAAAGATCTTGGGAGGGTTTTTATAAAGATGAGAGATTACTTTAAAAGTGCAGTAGCCTATTACTTTAAATATCTTGCAGGAGAAGGTTACACTGATCCTGTACAAGTTATTATATATGATTTTCTTGAAACGATTAAAATTACAAAAGAGCAGCAAGAGTTTATGATGAATACCTTTGATATAAAGAAAAAGGATATTTTTAATTTATTGATTTTAATACAAAAGATGAAGGCAGATAAAAAAATAGATGAAGAATCTTTAGATTTAATTGCTGATTATATAAAGCACCTATAAATAGGGATATGATAATCTTTTAAAAGAAATCTTTGTGATGTTTTGTGTGTTAAGAAAGGGATGGATGTAATAATGAATAAACATGAGGAAAAATTAAATTTTTTGAATATTGCTAGTAAGGAAATTAAAGATAGGTATTTTACTAATGGTGAAATAATACAAAAAATTTTTGATGTTGTACGGAAGAATTTTGTGCTCAATGACTCATTATTTGGCAATTATGCAGCTGATACAATGATTGCTATAAATTTTACAGGACCCAAGCTCAATATTATAGAAGATAAAATAAAGGAATTTTACGAAAAAAGAGATGCAGATTTCTATGAGATATATTTAACTCTTTATGAAAAGACAAATGAGGACAGGATAAATAAGACTTTGCTTCAAAAGGAAATCCAAATTATAAAACCAGGAAAAATCGTATATCTTGGATTTGATTATAACTGCTCAGGTTATACTTTATCAAAAGAAGAGTTAGAATTATTGATCTCAGATAAGACAGATACATCAGATTATAAATACGTTAATGAGAAATTTACATATCTAATGGAATATGCAGCTTTAGAAGATAAAATGGGCAACATAAGCTAATGGAAGGGAGCAGTAATCATGATTCAGGTAACTTATACAAATAAAGAGTGGGAAGATAAAGAAAAAGAATATATTTCAAAAATTAATTCCATAATTATACCACCAAATCCAACGCCTGTGGAAATTATGGAACTTGTAAGCAGGCTGGATGCTATATATACAGAGGCAGGTTTTGACTACTCCAACTTTAAAAGAAAGCTGGAGCTTGCAAGCCTTGACTTAAGAAATGCGGAAGTTGAATATTTCTCTGTAATTAAGCACCAGCAGCAGAACCTGGGCTATAAAAGCACAGAAAATGATATAAAAGGGTTAGTTAAAACCTATATTTCAAGTAATATTATAAATGGGTATTCCTCTGATTTATATACTCTGGTCAAGTATTATATCTTCAGGACTACCTTTATGGAGCAGGTGCTTAAATCCATCTTGGAAAAAAAGCAGAGCATAAATGTTGCAAAGTCAATGATTGAAATTCAAAATAATAATAAATAGAAGAAATAGAAAAAAATATATGTTTTGTTATTGTAATGAAGAAAAAGAAATGATATAATTAATTTGTAATACAACATAAAACCCATCGACAAACACATATATCCCTATAAGTATAGACAATGAATTTTTTTATCCTAAAAGGTCGATTTCGACTTTAAGTTTTAGCTATTCCCTTAAACTTAAAATCTTTGAAATTCGAACCTCATCCATTTTTATTCATTATCTATAATATTTATTAGAAAGTTAAAGTACATATAACCCTTAATATATACTTTAACTTTCATCTCCCAAAAATATATATGGTATTTATGCTATTTGTACTTATGCTCCAGTTCGACCTTTTGTACCATAATTTAAAATTAATAAGTTTTTTGAAGCAAATATTTCAATTTGGAATGCTAAACTCCTATAAGATAAACATATAATGATAATAATCTCTTTAATAAGTATTAATAGCTTAAGTATATAAATGGTATCGCAAAATAATTTAAATTGTTTTGCGATACTTATTTTTTAGATAATTATTAAAATTATGTCGCAGCTTATAAAGCTCATGCATGCTTCTATCTTGGAGAACTTATTAGTTTTTTTATGAAAGATTAAAAGGACGTAAGAAATCCCTTAAATTAAGGGTTATTAGCATTGCTTTGCACAGTTATTTCGCTAAACGTTAATTTAACGAAATAACTATAAGGAAATATATTAATCTAAATCGACCATGCATCGATTGTGTTAAAATTTTAGGATCCAAAATTAAGCAAGACATTAAAAAGTAAAACTAATAAAAATATAAATTTTAAAATTCCACAAATAATATACAGAGCAACTACAAGAATAAAATTCTTATAAATGAAATTTAACCTATATAATGAAATAATATAAAATAATTTAACTATATAGAAAATATTACTTTCAATATAAAAAATGACAAAAATAACTATATTATTCCACTTAAATGTAATATAATAAAAGTACGAATATGCTAAAAAGCATATACTTAGATAACAATTCCAGGGCGGAACAGATTCGTCTGATTTACGAAGAGTTACTAAAATTAACAGAAGGTGAATAATGTGGCTGATGACAGCACTTTATTACAAGGAGAACAAGCAGCAAAAGTAATTACAAATAATTTATTGCTACGCGATAGTTTTGATAATAGCAATGCATTAATGGCTATTAAATTTGGAGGAGATATTCAAGAATTTGATGGAGAGGATGCAAGTTTTACTTTAAGATTTAAAGCAACTGCAGCTCAAGGCAATTTTGCCATTGACAGGCATTTATTAAATTTTGTATGTACATCAGATGAGAGTGGCGCAGTTCCTGCCATTACTTTTAATGACTACAAAATATGGAATGAAACAAATGATGGACCAAATTCGAAATTAAATGCAGATTTACTTGATGGCAGACATGCTACTGAATTTAAGGATAGATATGGGTATCATCATTTTGTACATCAAGTAGCGCCAGCTAATAAAACTGACGAGAAAAACTGGGTGAAGATAGCAACCCTTAGTGTAAGAAGAATTGGAACAAGAACAGACTTAAATTATGATGCCACTGGTGTTCCAGCTTATGGTGGAGTGTTTAAGTATAGTGGAAATGGTGTATTTGGAGTAAGTACAGATGATGTAGTTATTCCTGGTGGAAATATACAATCTGTAACTCAAGCTCTTGCAACAATGGATATAAGAGAACAATTTAAATTAAATACTCCGCCGTTTATAGACGAATACGACCCTGATGTGTTCCACACTACTAATATTTTAACTGAAGGTGTATACAATGGAACGCTAAGGGGATGTGTAACTTTACTTAAAGATGATCATCCTACAACCTTTGATTTTCACTTAGGTTTATTTGAAGATTCATATTCGGCAAACACTAAGGATACTGGGGAAGATGGCGGATGGACAGCTGTAAAGAAATATTTTTATGTAAGTTTACATGATGAAACTTTACCATTTTTAACAGATGACGCCGTTTATACTGTTTCAAATGATGATGATAACTTAAACAAAGGCTTTATTGACGAAAGCCAAGTTAACCAGGATACAGATGATTTAAATAATGACAAGGATAAAGGTATAGTTAATGATGCGTATAGTGCCAGCTATCCTGGATTCCCACAATATAGCTGGGGATATGAATATACTTCTGGGCAAAATGGAGGACATGCAACAAAAATTTATCAAAATGATGTTTTAGAAGAACCTCCATTAGCCACTACTAATGCGATGGCAAACTTATATTTCACTAAGCCAGATGGCAAAAAAGCAGAAATGCTTAGAAAATTAAAATTAACTTATGGTAATGATTATAAACTTGCATTAGAAAGTGAACTTGAACGTTTAAAGAAGTTAGGACTTGCTATGGCAGATGTTGACAATAGTGGCTCATCAAATGGTGCTTCTGATCCTAAAGTTGAATTAGATAATGAAGTGAAGGAATTTCAAACAATTGTTCATAAAGCTGATGGTCAAGATGATGATGAATTTAAAGCTGATGATTTTGGAGATAATGTTAAGGAACCTTCCATAGATGATGCTATGGATGGCAAAAATCATTTAAAGAAAACATTAGTAGATATGAATAATCTAAAAGACGTGCATAATGGCCCATTATCAAGGATAGATATAGATAAACCGGATAAAAGGGGTTATTATAAATATCCTCCAGCAACTATGCAGGATGTTGAACCATATAACAAAACAAGAATGAGAAAACCCTTCCCTCCTGCTAATAGCAAGGGAGAAAAAGATGCATATCAAACTTACATCGATATTATGAGATTATATCATATTGCTACAAGAGTTGATATGGTTGATGGAGTAGAGGTAGTAACTCATATATATGAATTATACATGGCGATAGATAAAACAATGGAAATAAGAATCCAGCCATATATGTCGACTGGATGCCTTATGTATAATTTTAATGAATGTATACAAACTGCTGATTTACCAAAAGATGCACGCTTTATAAGACCAAAATCAATATATGATAACAGATATGCAAGCGTACGTCATAGGCATTATGATTATGAAAGAAGAATTTGGGAGTTAAGCTTAGAAGCAGATCAAATGTGGAGGAACTTCCAAAACTATGTCAAGTTAGATCAGGGAATAGATAATGCAAATAAAGTACTGCTTACAGATAGAAATGGAAAAGTATATCCAGCAGAAGATAACATGGTAAGGCACAGTGAGCCTACAGATGTAAATAAGGATACAGGTGAAGGACCAAGAAGAACAGGAGGAAGGGTGCTTATAACAACAGATCCTAATGTTAATGATGCTGCGCATAAGAATGATATTACTCCTTATCCATTTAACGATCCAAACTATCCTGTAACCAGCATAGAAAATACACCTCCATCGGATACAGTTAAATGTTCATGTGTAGATGAAAGTGACATTACAATTTATGAGCTTTATCAATTAAAGGGAATTAGCCATAATATCCAAGCGGAATTAGAAGCTTTATGGACTGCAATAGAAACTGAATCTAAAGATATATGGGATGGAATAGAAAAGATTTGGGAAGCATTAGATAAGCTTGGAACCATATTAGGCACTTTAGAAGGTGCAATGGGAAACTTTGTAAGAAAAACTGGAGATAAGATGACTGGTTCTTTGTGGATAGATTATGCTGGAAATGATTTTGAGGAAGCACCTCCAGGATATGATGACAATAATGATCCAAAAGGAGAAAGTTTCTGTGGAGTAAAATTCTACAGTACGGATACGAAGAACACTCCTGTACATGGTGGATATTTATATGGAGCAACACCTCGTACAAGTGTAGGTTTAGGTGTTCAAAAAAATCCGGGAAAGGATAGAGAGCAAGATTGGGTTTTGGCGATTACACAGGAATCAGTAGATAGTGGAGTTGCATGCTCACTTAATGGAACACAGATAACATTTTCCGTTAATGGCAGGGAAGATGGTGTTACTGATGAAAATGGTAAGACATTTACAATTGATTTCAGAAAGGTTTATGAGAAAGTATATGGAACTTATCCATATGCAGGGTCATAATTATTACTACTTGCAATAGTAGAGACGTCTATTGCAAGTAATTTAGTATTTATGGGGAGATGATAATGATGAAGAAAAAATTTATAGGATGTATTATGTTTGGGTTATTAATGTGTATGGCTCCAACTACTGTTTTTGCAGGAACGTGGGTGAAAAATGATGAGCTTAGAGAATGGCAGTATGTAAAAGATAATGGAAGTTATGCTGCAAATGAATGGCTTTATGATAATGGAGTTTGGTACTTCTTTAATCCTGAGCGTTTTATGGTGCATGATGGATTTACTATGCCTGAACAGGATCATAGTGGAGGAAAATACTATCTAGATAGTTCAGGAAAGATGGCATCTGGGGGGTTCGTAACTCGCCCTGATTCGGATATGTTCTTTACGGATAAAGATGGGCATATTGTGAAAGGATTATTTATGTTTGATGGTGTTTTATATGAAACTCGTTCTGATGGTGGGTTAATACCAAATATAACTTATAATATAGGTATGGTTATTTATAATGAAGATTATTATAAATATGTTTCTAGTTCAGATAGTAATAAATACCTTGATTTATATTGTATTAATGCTATATACGATCATGGAAAGATATTAGATAGAGATGGAAAACCTTTTGCAGCAGATTCTAAAATTTTTACTCAAGCAAAATATATACCAAAGTATGATTCAAAAGGTAATTTAATTGGAGCAATTCAAAATCCAAATGGTTATAGAATTCAATAATTTATAGTAAAACCAATAAATGATTACATAATAAAATATGAATCAAAATATGTACACTTATTACAATAAATGATAAAACTGTTATAAGTGTATATATTTTTATAAATTTTTCATACCTTAACTCTTTAGTTTAAAGTAATAGAATAAGAATCTGCACTTTCCTACTCTATTATTAATTATGAATATATAGCAGAATCTTGTATATTTGTTCATATGATAACAGATATGCAAGCGTACGTCACAGATATTATGATTATGGAAGAAGAACCCCTACTTGCAATAGAAGAGTCGTCTATTGCAAATAATTTACTATTTATAGGGAGATGATAATAATGAAGAAAAAAATTATAGGGTGTATTACACTTGGATTATTAGCGTGTACAATTTCTACTACTGCTTTTGCAGGAACATGGCAGCAAGAAAAATGGGGAGATTGGGAGTATATAAAGGATGATGGGAGTTATGCTCGTAATGAATGGATTTATGACGGTGGCTCTTGGTACTTTATCCATAATACAACCTCTATGGCTTCTGATGAAATTGTATCTGATAATGAGAATGATACTAGTATAAATCGTAATAATTATTTTGTAGATACATCAGGCAAAATGGTTAAAGGAGGATTTTTTGATAAAGATTCATATGATAGAGTATTTGTAGATAAAGATGGACTCTTAGTTAGGGGATTATTTATGGTTGATGGTGTACTTTATAATGCAGGTGGTGGTCTTATTGATAAGAATTTCACCTCATCATCCGCAGAGCTTTTAATTTACAAATCCACAGGTGGAGAAGTAATTAATTGTACCATTGACAAAGGAAAAGTATCAGATACAGATGGAAAGCCATTTACAGCAGATTCTAAACTCTATAAGAGTATTAAATACTTACCGGAATATGATTCAAAAGGTAATTTAATTGGAACAATTCAAAATCCAAATGGTTATAGAATTGATTAATTTGTAATAAATGATTACATAATAAAATATGAATCAAAATATATACACTTATTATAAGTGTATATATTTTTTACAAATTCTTTATATTTTAACTTTTTAGCTTAAAGTAATAGAATAAAAATTTATATTCTCCTACTCTATTATTAATTATGAATATAATTTATTAAGTATAGATAGCAGAATCTTATATATATGTTCATACGATAACAGATATGTAAGTCCACGTCACAGACATTATGACTATGAAAGAAAAATTCCTACTTGCAATAGTAGAGACGTCTATTGTAAGTAATTTAGTATTTATTGGGAGATGATAATGATGAAGAAAAAATTTATAGGATGTATTATGTTTGGGTTATTAATGTGTATAGCTCCAACTACTGTTTTTGCAGGAACGTGGGCGAAAAATGATGATCTTGGACAATGGCAGTATATAAAAGATAATGGAAGTTATGCTGCAAATGAATGGATTTATGATAATGGAGCTTGGTACTTCTTTGGTCTTAATCGTCTTATGAAGGAAAATACATTTACTATGCCTGAACAGGATAATAGTGGAGGAGAATATTATCTAGATAGTTCAGGAAAGATGGCATCTGGGGGATTTATAACTCGTCCTAATGATCCTTCTGATAGGTATTTCTTAGATAAAGATGGACATGTTGTTAAAGGACTATTTATGATTGATGGTGTTTTATATGAAACTCGTTCCGATGGTGGGTTAATACCAAATATCACTTATAATATAGATATGGTTATTTATAATGAAGATCTTTCTAAGTATGCTGCTAGCGCAAATAGTAATAAGTACAAGGATTTATATTGTATTAATGCGATATACGATCATGGAAAGATATTAGATAAAGACGGAAAACCTTTTGCAGCAGATTCTAAAATCTTTACTCAAGCAAAATATATACCAAAGTATGACTCACAAGGTAATTTAATTGGAGCAATTCAAAATCCAAATGGTTATGTAATTAAATAATTTATAAAAAACTAGTAAATGATTACATAATAAAATATGAATCAAGAAACATACAGCAGTTATAAAATCTATAACATAGCTGTATGTTTTCATTTTTGTGCACATATTAATTTACAGCCTTTAAAGAAATCTCTTGCCTCTCCTTCTCCTCCACCACTTAAAGAAAATTTGTCCTATAAAAAATTAACTACATAATCCTAAGAATATAAGAATATATATTTTTTAGAATATATATTCCTTGAATTCTAGCTTCTTTAGAGCCTCTTCAAGCTGTATTCTCATATTCGTATATTCTTATATTCTTTTATTCCTGAGAATTTCAGTGCAATTTTTATAGCGCCTGTGAAATAAAAATACATGTAGTTTCGATCAACCGCTACATAAATCTAAAGTTGAATATTTACAGATAAACAATTTATAAATTTGCCTTGTAGATAGGATAATTATCTATTTTAGTTAAACTTTTGTGTGCATCTATACTAGAAATCATATACATATTTGTGCAATAGGCATTTGAAATTAAGCTGATGAAAGTTATTAAGTAGTGAACCAAAATCTATGATTTTGTGTGAATCACTTACTCAGCGAACGAAAGTGAGTCGAGTTTCATCTATAGGCTGTTCCATTTACTGCTTGTCCTCAACTTGCTTGAGGAACATGCAGAAATGGGTACAACCTTTCACTTAGAACTTTCCAGCGAAAATTTCATAAGTCCTATGGAACAAATGTGTATATGATTTCGGTAAGCTACCACATAACTCTAAGTTCAATATCTATATTTAAGGCAAATTTGAAGCAAAATTTCTTTAAATGGTTTTGATATAGAAAAGATGATATAATTATTAAGTATAAGTAAATTTAAGTATATTGACTTAATTATTAATGTAAGATATATTTAAGTTTAGTTAAACACCGTTAAAAATATATGTAGTAGTTAAAAAGGGGTAAAGTGTAAAATTAAATGAGTAGTTAGAGGTATTTAATTTTATGGGTAATTGGAAGACTTATTCTAAGTCGAATTCGTGGTAAAAAAATGTAAATTGTGCAGCCTAAATCTAAGGAATGGAGGGTCTTGTTTAAGTGGAGCAAAAAAAAATAACTAAAATTACGCCTGGAAACTTATTAGAATTATTTACACTGGGATACATAATGAAAAAGGATTCAGAAGTATATTTTAAAGAAGTTCTAGATGAAATAAAGCATTTTGACATTACATGGGATATATCTCATGGAACTTATTATCCTGTAATAAATTCCATGATTAAAAATGGATATATCAATTACATGTATGACTATAATCAAAAGAAGTATTATGAGATAACACCTATAGGCAGAGATTATTATAATTCTAACTCTGAAAACTATAAAAAATTACTCAGCAAAACATCTAAATTTTACAAAGATGTTGCAAAGGTTTTGCCTTAAAATCTAGCTTAAGCTAGATTTTTTCTTTTATCTGATATTGACAAAATATCCAGTATAGGGTTAAGATGTATAGTATGTAAGGTTAAAGTATTTCACATACAAGACTTTAGGTTCTACTTATATAACATATAATTTACATTTTAACTACGGAAAGAGGGCTGTGACACTAAAAATAGTGCACAGCTCTTTTGCATAAAAGGCATATGATTTATTAAAGATTATGAGCTTTACCCCACCATACTGGAAATCAGCCTTAAGCAGCAATTTCATTCCAGTAATTTAGCTGCTATAAATCATTTCACTAATTTATGAAAATAAAACACTTAGCATTAATTAAATCAACTTAAATTGGAGGTAATATAAATGGCAGCAACAGGTTTTGCTTTTTTTATGGCGATTTTATTTTTTACCAGTTTTCTTTTAACAGTACCGTCAATAATCGGACTTATAATATGCAGGAGATATAAGAAAAAGAAAGGTAAAAAAGCAAAATTAATAATTCGCATATTATTAAATCTTATATTACTAATTGGATTAATAATGTTTATCATTCCAACAGTGTTTGGTGGTATGCTTGTATACAATAACTATGAACATGCACAGCATGAGAAGACATTAGAAGCAGCTGCATATAGAAGAGATCTATCAAGAGTAGAAGAGCTTTTAAATAGCGGAACTAACCCGGACCAAAACGATGGAAGTAATTATACAGCTTTAACATATGCGTGTACAGGAATAGGCAGCTATGATATGGCAAAGCTTCTTATAGAACATAATTGTACAATTGATATTGAGTTTAAAGGATATAGCAATGAAAAGGAAAAAGGATACACGCCTCTCATGTACGCTGTAACAGAAAAACAAAAATATGATCTTGTAAAGCTGCTTATAGAAAACAATGCAGATGTAAATCATAAAGCATCATCAGATGGATATACTCCGCTCACTGTGGCAGCGAATCGTAAAAACGACACTATTGTAGATCTTTTAATTAAAAATGGTGCAGATGTTAATGCTTCTGATAACGAAGGCAAGACAGTGCTCGCATATGCATGCAATCAACCTGCTGATGAGGCAAGCTATGCTATTATAAAGAATTTATTAGAACATGGGGCATTAGTAAATTCTAAAACAAATACTTTGTCAGATCTTCTTACGCTTATAAACGAAAAAAATGTAAATTCTACGGGTAGCAATAAAGAATACTATGATAAAATTATCAGTATTTTAAATGTATATGGTACTAAATAAAATATGTTCAGATAATATATCTACGTAGTTAAAAGGAAAGCTATTACATAGTTAACGGTTTTGTTAATTATGTAATAGCTATTTTCTGTCTATATAATTTAAAATCTAGTAATTATCTAAGCAAATTTCTAACGTTCTATTATACTACAGCATTTAATAATATAATTGTAATTCAATAAACTTATGAGTTCATAAGCGTCTCTAAAATGGATGTAATAGAATTAAACCAATCTACAATTCTATTATATGCATCTTGAAGTTCACTTGATAATTCTTGAATTGCACTTTCCTCTATTAAGTTAGGGTCATTAGTATATAATCCTAATTCATTTTTTATTGAGTTATAGTCTGCAATAAATGATTGATTTCTTGTTTGATCATCATCAAAATCACTAGCTCTTGAATCTGGCTGCTGTGATTTAGGAACACCAAAAGTAAAAGTTACTGTGTTTTCTTCATCCCATTGGATTGAACCGGTTGAATTACTTGAATTATATATATCTACATAAGATTCAATGTAGCCTAAATCATTTAGACCGTATAAAAATGCGATTCTCATATCTGAATCTTTTAGAGTGATGCTTAAAGTCATTGTTAACTCAGTACTTGGATTATAAGTGAATTCACCCCATTTAAAGCCTGTCAGCCACCAGTGTTCTTCTGGTCCTCTTCTAAATAGCTCTATACCATTTTTTTTCAATACGAATGACATATTTAAACGGTCGCCTTTATCTACACAATTAAAGAACTTACCTAATACAACATCTTTTGGATCTATTGCATCTGAATCCCTATTATAAAGTCCTATTTCTGCTCCTGTTTCAAGACAATATTGACCTTTCCATAATTCAATCATCCAGTCTTTATTCATGTAAGTAAAATAAATTGGTTCACAATCAATTATTGTACTCATTAATGAAGCAGCACTATCATCATATAGTTTACAATATCCAAATTTCTCTTGAAGAGGATCAATCCTAGAATATATAATATCTTGACTTGGATCATATAAGAATCCAGCAGCATAAACTAATTCGGCAAGTGCACTATTTGGAGTCCATGCTTGAGCTGTGTTTACACTACTTACGCCAATATCTCTGCCTGAACAAATATCATTGTCAATTTCTATCTGTCCTGAATCTGTTCCTACTGTAATAGTAGAAATTTGATCAAAGGCCCAATCTTTAGGCAATGTATATCCAATATTACCACTAAAACCTGTAGACATATCACAAACGAAGCTGCTGCATGAATATCCAGCTGCAGAAACACGCATGCAAATGTTTCTTGGACCATATATACCTATTCTATATCCATTAGGATTAAATCTATTAAATTCTTCATTAATCCCTTCAAAATATGGAATAATATTATCTGTAACCTCATAATCCATAGCATCATAGTCAACTGCAAAATATATTATTGTGCCGGTGCCAAAGCCCAAACTGTTTGCTGTCACTATAGCTTTATAAGCGTCTGATTCCCCTTGAGTTGAAGTAAAGTATGAGGTATAAGTACCTGATGTCTCAAATATTGGGAAAACATTAAGTCCGCTTTCAAAAATTGTTTGTAGCTCAGCTGATGTCATTTTATATCTACCAGTTAGATATCTTCCAACTACTTTATAACCGCTCCCTATAAGTGCTTCTGCTTTTTCAGCTGTTAAAGTTGTTGAACAATCGCAGGCTGTCCCTCTTCTGCTTGTATCACCGGTGCTTACTAAAAGTGATGCCCATGTACTAGGCCCTGCATATCCATCTGCAGTTAAACATGCAAAAGTTTGAAAGTTTGTTACTGCTGTTTTTACACCATTACCATATAAACCATCAAAGCCATTTG
Source organism: Bacillota bacterium (assembly GCA_023435985.1). GTDB lineage: Bacteria > Bacillota > Clostridia > Clostridiales > Clostridiaceae > Clostridium. Next base: position 52,383 of record JAEZKY010000082.1, read on the forward strand.
GATCGTAGCCATTGCAATATAACGCATATTGAAGTAATAATATGAATTTTTTTGTAGACTTACTTCCTGGAATTGTTGGGCAGGCATTCATGGTATTTTTTCCCCATACTCCATCTACAGAATTTCCTTCTTCATATTGCAATGCCTTTATTAGCGCAACATTGGTTGATTTAGCGTATATTCCATTAGAAGGTATTAAGCCAATTATACTGCTATAATCACGATTTAAATTTTGCTGAATAGTTCTAATTTTAGAATCTCCACTAGAAATTAAGACATATGCATCTGTATTTAATAGTGCTTTAAAAATCATAGGTGTTGTGATTCCATCTTGAGTTGTTAATCCTGCATCTGACTGAAATTTTTTAATAGCAGTAATGACACCATTACCATATCCCCCATCTAACCCATTTGGATTATACCCTTTGCAGTATAATGCTCCTTGAAGAATATAAATCTCATTTTTTGTGGCACTAGAACTTGGTAATGTTGGACATGCTGCTGCTGTAGCTGGTCCAAAAACTCCATCAGGTGATGAAATTCCAATTTCGATTTGAAGAGCTGTTATTAAAGCTGCAACAGTCGTCCCACCAGTTATTCCATCTTCAGATACTTCCGTGTAATTTGAATTGCTGCCATAAGTGGTATTTAACCATGTTTGTACTTTTAAAACCATTTGATCCATTTATTCAACCTCTTTTCTAATTTTAGTTATACCTACTAAAAGAAAAAAAAGGCTTCACTTGTAAACCTGTCATAATTATTTTTATGTAAATATTTTAAATTGTAATTAACTGCAATAATATAAGAAATTATAACCTTTTGCATTATATGTCTTATGAAGTAGTAAAGGCTTAAAATATTATGTATAGAAGAATTGTAGGAAAGCTATAGAAGAACTATAAGAAATGCTCAGCTTAAATATTTAAAATAATAAGTAAGAAAAACTAATCTTAAGAGGATTATATATTTTATTAACAGTATTAAAAGTAAAAATCCACAATAAGGTTTTATCTATGAAAAATATTAATATTTAAATAGCTAATATCACGTTTGGTGAAATTGGCTATTTTTTTGTGCTTATATTTTGGGGATTACATGATTGTTCATATTTACTGTTAGTAGGCAATTGAGACTCTTAAGAGAATTTAGGAGGGATAAAATGCCTACAAACTTATTAATTGATGAGCTTCGAACATTTCAGAAGAACCAGGAGAATTTTATGGAGATTTTAGTTTACTTTAACTCGAAAATTAAGTATTTAAGCTATAAATTAAAATATCCAGAAGCAGAAACGGATCTTATAATTTATTTATATGAGGTTTTAAAACTAATAGATGAACAGAGATTCAATTCAGATAAGGATTTATTAAACTATATTAATAAATGTCTAAAGAACAGAACAGCAGCATTATTTAACAGTATAAGCAGGGAAAAAGAATTTTTAAGTTTTACATCAGAAGTAGAAACACTAGATGTACTAAATTGTGAAGATGAGAATGATGAGTATTCAGATATTATCTTCAATGATTTAATTTCGTCCCTTAGTCCTAGGCAAAGGGAAATTATATTTTATAAGTTTTATCTTCAATTATCAGATATAGAAATTGCAAACTTGCTTAAAATATCAAGACAAGCTGTAAATAAGGCTCAAAGATTAGCTTTAAAAAATTTAAGAAGTAAATCATTGAACTAGAATAGGAGGAAATTGTGCTTGAAGAATTATTAAAAATAACTACAGGTTGAGAAATTTCAGCAGCTTATAGCTATGAATATATTTTTTGCGAGCACAATTTCATTTTTATTTGATCTCAACTATTTTACAATATCCACTTAATATATTTATTAATATATCATTTATATCACTAAGTTTTATTTCATCTATAATGGTTAAAATTTCATTGTAGTTATCTTTTATTAATATAACAGCTTCATTGTCAAAGAAATTTTTTATGAATTCTTCACATAATTCTTCTGTAGCTATTTCATCTTCACTGCAAGAAATTTCTTTTAATATATCTTTTAAATAAATTACCTGCTCATTTAGCTGATTTTCGTTAAATTTCTTTTGAATTAAGTTATTTATTGTATTTATATATACTTCCTTTGTTTCAATTGAATTATTTATTTTATATATTACTATAAAATAGTCCATAGTGTTTATATTTCTTTTATCTGTACAACCAATATCAATAAGATCTATATCCTTCAATTCAAATTCACCTTGGATATAATTTTCTAGCATCCTGTCAAAAAAGTAGCGGATTAATCTTTTTTTTAAGGTACTGTTATCAAACAGGAATCTATAATATACCTTAATTACATCATAATCTTTTTCTTTATCATTTAGTACAAGAACTTCATTTTTTGAATAAGGCTGTAGAGTCTTTTTTACCATATTAACTGGTTTACTAACTGATTTTTCACTATTAAAAGTTTTAATTGTCATTCTTTCAAGTTCATTTACATCTTCATTTCCAATTACAACAATTGCACTTTTTTCGTAAGTATAATTCTTATTATGAAATTTAGTTAAATCATTCATTGTTATCTTTTGTATTAATTCAGGGGTTCCCATGGGCAGGTCTTTAACAGTTCCATCAGTTATAAAATTTATTATTTTCTTTTGAAGTCCATTCTTATTTTTATAATATTTACATTCAGATATAATATCGTTTTTTACTTTGCCCAGTACTTCCTCTCTAAGAGCTTCACCGCTAATAATATTTTTTATAATATGCAAATCATTATTTAAATTGCCATTTTCATTTCTTCTATATATTTTAAGGACTGTCTTATCAAAATCGGTATACCCAGAAAAGCGGTATTTCTTAGTATTTGCTAAGTTTGAATAATTGCTGTCTATGTCATCAATAAATGAAAGATCTGGTGATAAGCACATATGTTCATTTAAGTGAGCTAGCCCATTTTTATTTATTCCATCGTCTACTGATCCTACTTTGTTTAATAATATAAATTTCATTTTATCTATAGAATTGTTTCTATAAATATAATATTTAAGTCCATTTTTCAGTTCTCCCAATAACACATTTTCTCTTAACAAAATAATCCTCCTATCTGGTATATAAACTAACCATGAAAATTAAAGTAAACTAACTTGATTTCAAAATGGCTATCTAAAATTTATTAGATAACCACTTTCTTCAATTGTCCATTAATTTTCAACTGTTATTCTTATAAGTCACGGTTTGCATTCATATTAGCAGTACCATTTGTACAAGCGCAGTTTCCACCTGTTCCACCTAGTGATCTAGTTTCAACTAGATTGAAGCTACCATTAATGCTACAATAACATTGACAGCTATTAGCAGCAGTGTATACTTCATCCATGTTTTTGTTAAAAGGATTTACTACTTTAATCATTTTTTTCACCTCCTTTCATATAAATTTCAATTATATTTCAAACTAATAAGCACTATAAATATCACTATATTTTATCGTATAAAATAAGTGTTTTAAAATATCCGTGAAAATTAGAGCAGCTTAACATAATTTGAAAATGGCTATATAAATTTAAGTAGGTAGCCACTTTTCTCAATCGTCCTTCAATTGTTCACTGCTACTCTTATAAATTATAGTTTGCATTCCTATTAGCAGTACCATATACACAATTGCATGGTCTATCTGTTCCACCTAATGATCTAGTATCAGCCATAGTAAAGCTAAGATTAACACTACAATGGCATTCACAGCTATTAGCAGCAGTGTATACTTCATCCATGTTTTTGTTAAAAGGATTTACTACTTTAATCATTGCTCTCACCTCCTTTCATATATTTATAAAATTTCAATTATATTTAAAACTAATAAACACTATAAATATCACTATACTTTATCTTATAAAATAAGTGTTTTAAAATATCCGTGAAAATTAGAGCAGCTTAACATAATTTGAAAATGGCTATCTAAATTTAATTAGACAGCCACTTTCCTCAATTGTCCCTCAATTTTTCACTGCTACTCTTATAAATCATGGTTTGCATTCTTATTAGCATTACCATTTGCACAAGTACACACAATTACAGTAGAGTCTCCTAGTGATTTAGTATCATTTTTATTAAAGCTAACATTAACACTACAATGACATTCACAGCTATTAGCAGCAGTGTATATTTCATCCATGTTTTTGTTAAAAGGATTTACCACTTTAATCATTGCTCTCACCTCCTTTCATGTCTTTAACAAATTTTGATTATATTGCCAATTAAAATTTATTAAAAACTATAGATGTCGCTAGACCTTATCTTATAAAATAAGTGATCAACATTACATAATCTGGATTTCATTTAAATCATCTAATTTCTCTGGAGAGTTTTCAAGCATAGTATGATAGAAAACAAAAGCTTCTTCTACTACATTTCTAATTGATGTACATCCTGCATTTTTATGTTCCTTATTAAAGCCTTCTTCTGTATAGTTATCAACATAACAATCATTACATAAACCTGCTGCCCAGCATTTAGAACATGAATCTATAGAACCGTCAGAATAATCTTTTATATAAAATTTCTTGATTTTATCAAGATCAATACCACTAAATACATTTCCTATACTTGGTGAGCTTCCTACCCTTTCACAAACATAAAAATCTCCCTTTGTATTTACATATAATCTTCTGCTTCCTGGAACGCAACAAGAATTAAACTTATATATAGGTGCAGCTTTTTTTGTTATTCGCCTGTTATGAATAGTTAATAATCTTCGGTTTATGCTCTCATCTACAACATTTCTATAATCTTTTAGTATGCCTTTAGATTTTACAAATTTTTCTTCTCCCCATGTTTCAAGAACATTTATTAAACCTCCATTGATATTGTATCTAGGATCCTTGAGTAGTTCTTCTATATGATCTTTGTCATCAACAGTTCCTCTAGAAACATAGCTGATACTAACGTATACATTCTCAGGAAGCCATTCTAAACTTTCAAAGAACTCATTTATTCTTTCTATTTTTTCAAAGGTGTATGGTGGAGCAAAAACTCCATTTATTCCAATACTGCTAGTAGAATTATTTTTAAATGCCTCAGCTAAATATTTAAGACCTCTTATTGCCTCATTAAAAGTTCCACGGCCATCAATATATTTTCTGTAACTATTTTGGACATCCTCTGGGCCATCCAAGCTGCATAAAACGCTAAGGTTGTCCACTGTTGCTAGATAATTTGCTATTTCCTCTGTAACTAAAGTGAGATTTGTAGTAAAAGAAAAAGTAAGCTTTTTATCCTTTATTGTTTCCTTTGCATATTCTATACACCATTTTAATAAATCAAATTTTATTAATGGCTCTCCTCCATAAAAAGTTACAGCAACTTCCTCACCTGAATGTTCTCTAGTATAATCAATTGCAGCTTTAGCCACCTCAAGGGTCATGTCATTGTTATTAAAATTTCTATTACCGCTATAGCTTTCATTGTAAATACAATAGCCACATCTTAAATTGCATCTTCCAGTCAATTCAAGTATTACTTGAGTTAAATTACTGTTAACACTGTTTTCTAGATTTTCATAGTGGTTAACTGTATATAACCTTTCCATTACAGGGGCCTTAAAAAGATCTTCTTCTTCTATAACTTTGTTTAATTCATCAAGCGAATCAACCTCTTTTTCATCTAAGGAATGCTGAAATTCTTCCCAAGAAATTTTATTATCACCATAAAAGATAAAGCTTAAAATTTTGTAAGACTCTTCATCTAACTGTATTACTTTCCCTGTACCAACATCATAATAATAGTGATTTTTTTCAGTATTAAATAATTTTCCCATTCTAAAAATTTCTTTAGATTCTCTTAATTTAAATACGTTTTCAACTTTGTTATCTAAACAGTTCATATTTATAACCTCCTCTATATTAGCCATAGCATTCACTTTGCATCTCATATAATTCTGAATATAATCCGTTTTCATCCATCAAATCCTTATGGGATCCCTTCTCTATTATTTCACCATCTTTAATAACTAAAATTTCATCGGCAATCTTTACAGTTGAAAATCTATGTGAAATAAGAATACAAGTTTTTCCTTGGATCATTTTATTAAAACTCTTAAAAATCTCATATTCTGTAGCTGCATCTAACGAAGCTGTTGGCTCATCAAGTATTAAAATAGATCTATCAGCCATAAATGCCCTAGCTATTGCTAGTTTTTGCCACTGACCAAGTGATAAATCAACACCATTTGTCCATTCCTTTTGAAGCTGAGTGTTATATTTTTGTGGAAGCTTTTCAATAAATGCTACTGCACCGGATTTAAATGCAGCTTCTTTGATCTTGTCCATATTTTCAATATTATCTATGCTGCCTATTCCTATGTTTTTATATACTTCTAGTGGATAGTGCATAAAGTCTTGAAATACAACGGCTATATCCTTATAAATTGATAACCTGTCGTATTCGTTTATATCGATACCATCAATGTATATATGTCCTTTACTAGGCAAGTACAGCAAGCTTAATAATTTAATTAAGGTAGTTTTCCCGGAACCATTCATTCCAACTAAGGAATATGTTTTCTTTGCATCTATTTTTAGATTAATATTTTTTAATATATAATCATCTCTGTTAGGATATTTAAACCATACATCTTTAAATTCTATAGTTTTGAAGTCCTTATTAAAGGGTATTTTTTTTACATTTTCACTATTATATTTAGGCTTCAATTCTAAGATGGAAAATAGACTTTGCAGGTATAATTTATTTTCATATAATTCACTAATAATATTTAATATAGTAGCAATAGAAGTTTGAATACTTTCAATTCCTGAAATGAACATTGTTATGCTTCCTATTGAATATTTTGCTTTTATTGATGATAAAATGGCATATAACTTTATTCCATATGAAAATATGTTCTCAAAGCTAAGTGCTAAAGCATAGTTTCTAAGAAATCTCTTTCTTATAACCTTATCTTCATTTATATATTGCTGATAAATATCTAACATTAATTTTTTGAAGTATCTGCCTACATCAAATATTTTCATTTCTTTAATATTTTCATTTTTTATAAAGATTGATCTTAAATGCATAACAAATCTTCTTTTTTCAAGTCTTTCATTAAATAATGAAAATTCTTTTGATGATACTTTAACGCTTATGCAGAACATAGGTATTGTTGTAAATATACATAAAACTATTATTAATGGATTATATTGTAGAAAAATTGTTATTGTTCCTAAAAAGCTCACAACACTTTTTATTAATTCTATAAACATATTCATGAATTCAAGTGATCTGCTTGTAGATTCATCATTTACTTTTTGTATATCATCATAAATATTTACATCATCAAATTGAATTAGATCTAATTCAGATATTTTTTCTAAGGTCACTTTTGAAATATACTTATTTAAATATTCAGATAGCATTTTCTTATAATAGCTGGTTGTATAATTAAATATATTTTCAAAAGTAAAAATTACCAGGTGCATAGTAAGAAATATATAAATTATGTTAAGTTCTTTCTGCTGCCCTCCAATTATTAAAGCTATTTGATCAATTAAGTTTTTCCATATTATTAATTTACAAGGACTTGCAAAACCCACGAGTATATTTATAATTAGTATTAATAATAAATATAACTTTGAACAGGTCCATAATAACTTTAATGTTTTTACAAAATTTATAACATATTCTTTAATTCTCTTCACCACTTTTCTTAGTTGTAAATTACATTGTTCTATTTATGCGTAGTTAATAATTTCTGTGCACCAGATGTAAGTAAAGAACATAATTCATATCTACGATGCAAATATTACCATATTTTTCAAAAAATAAAATACTTTTTGCCAGAGACATTAAATATGGTTATTGAATACATAATTATTTCTTTCACGTTAAAAAATCTACATCTAAGGAAAAATTACTAGACAAAGGCAGTCATCTTATTTAATGTATATTCGTTTTCGACTTTTCATTGTACATCTTCTAATATGTCTGCAAAGGTTATATTAGTATATTCCGTAAATTTCATTGATCTAATGGGAGTTGAAATACTCACGGAACTTCCGCGTCCAATAGGATCTCTTATGGTCTTTTCCCAGTATCTATATGCAGTGATTTTCTGCTATTTTTCTTATGCTATTTTGGGAATACTTATTAATTGCACATTGTAAATTGTGGATGAATATGTTATAAAAAAGTTATCAGAAGAACTTATAAAAGACTTTGGAAAATGAAATAAATGAATTTTGGAGATAAAGCTTGAAGCATTAAATAAATTTATCATAGTAGAAATGGAGAGATATAATGCTTATTAATGAAAATGATTATTTACAAACCATTCAGAAAATAAAGGAAGAAATAAAATCTTCACAATATAGAGCTATAAAAAGTGTGAATAAAGAACTTATACTATTATATTGGAATATAGGTAATGTGATTCTTAATAACAGCAAATGGGGCAATAAATTTATAGATAGCCTTGCAAAGGATATTAAAATGGAATTTCCAAAGCTTAAAGGTTTCTCTATTAGAAATTTAAAATATATGCGTAAATTTGCAGAATTATATACAGATTTTGAATTTGTGCAGACAGTGTCTGCACAAATAACATGGTCACATAATGTTGAGATTATGGATAAGGTAAAATCACAGGACGAAAGAAAATGGTATATTGAAAAGACTATAGAAAATGGATGGTCTTTAAATATATTGGCTACTCAGATAAAAACAAATTTATATAAAAGACAAGTACTTGTAGAAAAAACCACTAATTACGAAAAAAATTTACCTGAGACACAAAGTAGACTTGCAAAGGGAATTTTAAAAGATCCATACAATTTTGATTTTATTACATTTAGGGAAGATATGTTAGAAGTTCAATTAGAAAAAGAACTAGTAAAGCAGGTTACAAAGTTACTTTTAGAACTAGGTTCAGGCTTTGCATTTGTAGGAAATCAGTATCACATAGAAGTAGCTGGAGAAGATTTCTATATTGATTTATTATTTTATCATTTAAAGCTAAAATGCTATGTAGTTATTGAGCTGAAAACAGGAAAATTTGTACCTGAATATGCAGGTAAACTAAATTTTTATCTTTCTGCTGTTGATGATATTTTAAAAACAGAACAAGATAATCCATCTATAGGACTTTTATTATGCAGAGAGAAAAATAAGTTAATTGCAGAATATGCTCTTAAAGATATGACAAAACCAATTGGAATAAGTGAATACAAATTATTTGGAGAATTACCAGATGAATTTGAAGATACTTTGCCAACTATTGAAGATTTAGAAAAACGCATTAATTTCTTTGATGGTGAGATATCTGATGATTAAAGCTTACAGTAAATGAATCAGGTGAAATTTTTTAATTGTGCAGACAGTGTCTGCACAATTAAAATTGAACGGCTATAAATGTAAAGATAACATTTATAGCCGTTTTTGTGTAACAAGTATTGGCACGAACTAAAATTATTCCACTTTTCTATATTTTAAATATTCACCTATCTTCGTTTTAGCTATATTTCTCCTTTTATTTATGCTGCCTCTGCAGATGCCAAACTTCTCGCCTATTTCCTTATCAGTAAGATTATCTATATACCATAATTTAATGATTTTCCTCTCTAAGGGTGTGAGTATCTTAAAGGCTGTGCTGCAGGTAATACCATTTATCCAGTTTGTATTTAAAAAGGTATTGTTATATGTATCACTTATTTCTTCCCCATAAACAACTGGTATAGCTGAAGCTTTAATATCATAGTATACAGTTATTTTATTTAATGTATAGTCGTTTTCGACTTTTGATTGCACATCTTCTAATATGTCCGCAAAGGTTATATTAGTATCTTCTGTAAACTTCATTGATCTAATGGGAGTTGAAATACTCACTGAACTTCCGCGTCCAATAGGATCTCTTATGGTCTTTTCCCAGTATCTATATGCATAATAGTGAAAATTTTTATCTATATATGTATGAAAACTGGGTCTTACATCTTTGTATTTTTGGCACATATTGAAAAATATGATCTTTAAGTCCTGCTTTATATCTTCATAACTTGACTCATGAAAAATATTCATTATTGTATTAACTGTTGAGAACACTATGTTCCTGCCTGCATATTGATTGTAAAAATATGAATTTAATAATTTTCTATCTTTAGGATCTTCAATAAACAGCTTTATAAAGCTTCTTACAGAGTAATAATTAAGATTATATTTACCAAATTTTATTAATACGGCATAATTAGATAAAAATTTTGCAAAGGCATCTAATAATTTATCTGCGGCATCCATTGAACCATTTTTATATTCATATACTAGGTCATGTACTCTCTGATAATCTTTGCTATAATCAATTTCATATTGTTTATTTCTCATAAAATCTACCTGCATAATTTATTGATAGGATTAAAGTTAACATGATTTTTCCCTCTTTTCCGTATCTTCTTAGATCTTTTGTCCAAACTGCCTTGTTCTTACTGAGTTTCTAGAAGTGGCCGCTTTACTCTTAGTGTCTGAATTTGTTTGTGTTTCTTCATTTTCTTCAAGCCGCTTTGCAGCTCTTTTTCTTTCTTCTACAAGTCCTGGGGTTCCTCTGTCAGCCTGACTCATCATAGCTTCCTTGCACCAGGGATGCAGATGCCATTTAAATTCAAATTTTCGTTGAAAAGAATCCTTTGAAAATTCACTTGGATATATTATTTGGTTACAATACTGACAGATAATAGGTTCACCTGGCTTTGGTTTCTTCGGAATATTCTGTCCGTTTCTTGTGTATTCCTCAGGGGTCATACCGCTATCTAACGTCATTTTCATCTTTTATCACCTGCTCTCTCTTTTATCTGCAATTGCTTTTAGTTTATCAATGGTTTCCTTTGTAACATTTATAGTATTATTTTCTCTTTTTATCATATGCTGTCTATCTTTGTATTTATGAGTGCACATTGGTATCTGGCAAATTTCACATTTAGTATATAGATGGCTTGCCTTATTTTCACATTTGCTGCATATAGGACATGGATTATATCTAGGACATGCAGTGAAGCACTCCTTATCTTCTTCAAAAAGCTCTTTAGTTGTCTTATGTTTATGCATATTGTCTTTAATTTTTTTTGTTAGATTTTTTTCTACAGCTTCCTGCTGCATTTTAATATATTGCTTATTCATATTGATCTCCATTATTTTTATATAGTCACTACTGTATTTTCTTTAAAAATATGTTCCTTTGATTTTTTGTATAAACTTATTGTATCTTCGTTTATAAATTCCATAACTGTAAATATATTTGTACATTTTTTTAATACTTCTGGAAGGGTATATACCCTTTTTACGATACAGTTTGTATTTGAATTAAATATAGAAAATGTTATTTCTACATTATCACCTAATTCGAAGTTAATATAAATATCATTATATTCAGAGCTTGGAACATGTTCTAGTAATTTCTGAGCGCAAATCTGCTCAAGGGTGCTCAATAAATAGTTTAAATTCTTTATTATACTAAGTAGTCTGTCTCTGGACATCTTAAATCGCCTGCCTTTAATGTAGATTTATATTTATTTCTTAAGTTTAATAAATGCACTTATGAATCTTTTTATGTCTGTATTTGTAGTCGAAATAGACTATAAATTGTATAACTTCGTATTAAGATTCATAAGCCTTTTACACATTTAGAATAAATATACTTTATATATAAATTATAGCAAATTACAATAATATTACAATGTGAGATTAACTATTTTTTTTATATATGATTTCTATTTTTCTAATATTCATTTCATCATAGCTCTCTCCGAAGATGCATCTTACCTTAATTTTATTAGTAGATGGAGTAAATGGGAAGGTATCGGTTATTTTATGATATTCGTCATCATTATCTTTATAAAAGAAATCGTAATTAAAGTCTTCATAATACATGCTGGAGTCGCTGCCATTATTGAAGTATGGCTTAATTCCTGTTATTTCATAGCCATCAGTATCAGGAATAGAAGTTTCAAATTCAAAGGAGGAGGTTTCGTAATCACTGTAATAATTAATAAAACCATTTATTTCTTTAATTCCATATAGAAAGGTCCTGTAATTACTCTCAACTTCGGTATACCTGCTTGCTTCAACCGATATTTTAATCTGATTTATTTTTCTGCTTTCAAAATTTAATTTAAAAGGTCGTATGCTTTCTATATCACTATCCTGTGAAGCAGTGGCAGCATTAGCAGTAGCAGGATTATAATCAAGCCCGTCAACAAGATCCCATACTGCTGAATCACCATATCTGCAATATACCTTAGTAACCTTGCACATAAAGGGATTAATATATAATTCATTCATTAAAGGAGTTGTCATTATTTCTTCAGGCAGAGTTATTATATAGTTTGTTGTAAGCTTCTCTACAGTATTATCAGTAACTACTCTTCGTGTCCAGTATAAATTGTCATCTTTATAGAATGGAGAATATATATCATTATCACCTTCAGTTATGATTCCGCTGGAATCGTCATTTATTATTGTGACATTTAGGGTATCTGGAAGGTATATAGAATCGGCTACCTCGTCAAAAATAACAAATTTAGATACTTTTAGAGTTGGTCTTTTTGTAATGCTTGAAGTCTTGGTTTCTATTACTGCTCCATAGTTCTTATCATCTGTATAACATGAAGATGGAGTTATAAGGATTCTTCTTTCTGTAGCATCGTTTTTTAATTCTTCATATTGAGCTAAGAGATCATTATATTTTTGAAGCATAACATCATTTAAAGAAGTTAAATATGAATTTTCTTCTTTAATGAAATCCATATTTCTGTTTAATAATCTTTCTATTGCATTGGTTTTGTTATAAAGATCAAGAATATCAGCTAATATGTCATTTTGATTTTCGTTATGTTCATCACTTCTGTTAATTGACTTATAACCAAACTCTTTCCTACTTGCACTTGGTATATTATTAATTATTACGCTGTTCATATTTTAATTCCTTTCTTATATCAGACAAGCTACTTTCTATGGTTTCTATTAAGCTTGTAATCTGTACATTTATAGTTTCAGGTTTTTCTAAAAACCCTTCTTTATAGCCATCTAAATAGGCAACTCTCTTTTTTAGTTTATTTAGATTATTTTTAATTTCCATTATGGCAAAGTCTTTTTTCTTTGATTCATGTGGACCTCGATATCTGTTATTGTATCTTACTGCATTTGGGACATCTAAGTATTCTGCTCCTTTAAACAAGGTGTTATCTATTATAAATCGTGAACTTACAATATCAGTTTTTATAGTATCAAGCTCCGCATAGACATAGATTATATATTTTCCATTATCCATATTTGAGAATTCTACAAAGTTATCTGTTGTCTCTGTAAATGTATCTGATTTACTTAGAGGTACATCTGCTTTTTTTATTAGATAGAAATACTTGTCTGGAATCTCCTTAATACATATCTGCACAACATTGGAAGCAGACAGAAGATTGTCATTTGCATCATAGGTATAAGCAGAGTATACATAATTTCTTATATTATCTGGATTATTTACAAAGGATATTCTAATTTTTCCATATTCTCTTTGAAGAGTGATTGGTATTTCTGGAGATTTTAAATCTTTTGCAGTAAGCACGCTGTTATCTGAATAGGAAGTTGTACTTAGCTGTTGTATTTTGCTAGTGCCTGCCTCTGTTTCTAGGATTCGTCTATAAATTTTATAGTGATCAGCATTTGTGTCAGTTGTTGTCCAGGTTAAGGCAACTGCATTATTTGCGTCAGGGTAACTATATGTTAAAGTTGTAGCCATTTTATTCACCTACTATCTTTATTGAATTAATTGCTGGAGATACTGTATAATCCGCCGTAGATAATTTTGCCATGACTCTAAGTCTTACGTTTGA
>JAEZKY010000094.1 GCA_023435985.1 Bacillota bacterium
TAGGACGTAAATAGTAAGTCATATGAAAGAAAATAGGCAAGGTGACTTACTTGTTATTTCTTTGATAATGCTTAAACAGGCAGATAATTAGGAGGAATGGAAATGAGTAGTTTATTTAATAAGGATATTTCTATTAATGAATATGTGTCAGGGTGCCTTTTATGTAATGAAGCACCTTGTAGTAAAGCTTGTCCCCACATGCTTGAGGCGGATAACATTATTCGTTCTTTAAGATTTGAAAACAAGGCTGGGGCAGTGAATAAACTGCCACATCCGCTTCCTTGTGAGACTTGCAAAGGAAAACCATGCAAAGAAGCATGTTTAAAAGGAAAAATTAATGAACCAGTACCAATCGATAAAATTATGAAAGCAATTGCAGCTGAACCTAAAGTAAAAGAGGAAGATGTTGATTTATCTATAGATTTTTGCGGTGTTCATACTGAAAACCCATTTTTCCTTTCTTCATCTGTAGTTGGAAGCAATTATGAGATGGTGGCTAAGGCTTTTGATATGGGATGGGCGGGAGTAGCTTTTAAAACTATCGGTATGTTTGTACCAAAAGAAGTTTCTCCAAGGTTCGCAGCTTTAACTAAGGAAAATTTACCTTTTATAGGTTTTAAAAATATAGAACAGATTTCAGATCATACCTTAGAAGAAAATATTCAGTTTTTAAAACAGTTAAAGAAAGATTATCCAACTAAAGTCATTGTTGCATCAATTATGGGACAGAATGAGGAAGAGTGGACTAAACTTGCGAGGCTTATGACAGAAGCAGGAGCGGATATCATAGAATGTAATTTCTCGTGTCCGCATATGACAGGGGAAGGTTTAGGCTCTGATGTTGGACAAAATCCAGAACTAGTTGCTTTGTATACTAAGGCGACTAGAAAAGGAACTCATTTGCCAATACTTGCAAAGATGACACCTAATATTGGCAACATGGAAATACCAGCAATGGCTGCAATGAAAGCAGGAGCTACAGGAATTGCTGCTATTAACACAATTAAGAGCATTATGAATATAGATCTGGAGAACTTTGAATCTGCACCAAATGTAGAAGGAAAGTCAAGCGTTGGAGGGTATTCTGGAAAGGCAGTAAAACCAATAGCATTGAGGTTTATTCATAATATGAAGGTCTGTGAAGATTTAAAAGATGCACCTATAAGCGGCATGGGTGGTATTGAAACGTGGGTAGATGCAGCTGAGTTTTTGGCTTTAGGCTGTGAAAATCTACAAATAACTACTTCAGTTATGCAATATGGTTATAGGATTATTGATGATTTGATAGGTGGAATGAAATTATATTTAAGTTCTCAAGGTTATAAAAGTGTAGGTGAAATAATTGGGAAAGCCTTACCTAATATTGTTCCAGCAGATGAGCTTGAAAGAGACGGTATATGCTATCCAAAATTTGATAGAGAAAAGTGCTTAGGTTGTGGAAGATGTTATTTATCATGTTTTGATGGAGGGCATCAGGCCATAAAAATGGATGAAAAAACAAACAAACCTATGCTTATAGCAAATAAGTGTGTTGGATGTCAGTTATGTTCTACTGTCTGTCCAGTTAATGCAATCTCACCAGCCAAAAGAGTAATAAAAAAATAAAGTTTTTTAAATAGATTAAACGGATTTAAAGGGAGGATATTGATATGATTACATGTAATATTGAAAGAATGGACGATAAAATTAAAACTTTTAGCAAGTTTGGTGATACAGGAAATGGAGGTATAACAAGATTATCTTTATCTCCAGCAGCTTTAGAAGCTAGAGAAGAATTTTGCAAAAGGTGTAAAGCCCTTGGAATGGAAATAAAGACAGATGATATGGCTAACATTTATGCAACAATTAAAGGTGAAGCAGATTTACCAGCTATTATGATGGGATCGCATGCGGATTCAGTTAAACAAGGCGGAAATTATGACGGTATTCTAGGTGTTCTTACTGCTTTAGAGGCAGCAGAAACCATAGTTACAGAAAAAATACCTCATAAACATCCAATAACAGTAGTTATATGGACTAATGAAGAAGGTGCTCGTTTTGAGCCAGCAATGATGTCATCAGGAGTTATAACAGGAAAATTTGATAAAGATGTAATGCTTGCATCTACAGATACAGAAGGGGTTACATTTAAAGAAGCTTTAGAAGCTAGTGGATATATGGGAGAACCTTCTAATAGAATGACTCCTAAAAAATATATGGCATTAGTAGAGCTTCATATAGAGCAAGGACCAGTCTTAGAAGATGAGAAAATTGATATAGGTGTTGTTGAAGGTGTCTGCGGTATGATTAACTACGAATTTACATTTGTAGGTCAGGCTGATCATGCAGGAACAACACCAATGAAATATAGAAAAGACGCCTTATATGCAGCAGTAAAAACAATTCAATATCTCCATGATGAACTTGATAAACTTGACAGTAAGCTAGTATATACAACAGGAAAGATTTCAGCGCATCCAAATATTCATACTGTTATTCCTGATATCGTAAAGTTTACATTAGATGCTAGGCATCAAGATCCAGAAGTGATTAAGCAGGTTCTTAGCATTATTAAAGCTATTCCTAAGGTAGTTGAGAAATGTACAGCAAGCTATGAGGAAGCATGGTCACGTAAGACAGTTCATTATTATCCTGAATTTATAGATTATGTTGAAAAGAACGCCAAGGAATATGGATACTCCTCAATGAGAATGTATAGTGGTCCAGGCCATGATGCACAATTCATTACAGATGTCATTCCAACTACAATGATTTTCGTTCCAAGTAAAGATGGACACAGTCATTGTGAAAAGGAATTTACACCTGTTGAAAACTGTTGGAAGGGTGCAAATGTACTTTTACAAACAATATTAGATATTGATAAAAATAATTAATAGATGAAGAAGTCACTTTTATGACGTAATGTCATAAAAGTGCCTTCTCTATTTATTAAAAGCGGGGCTAATTCGGTTTTTT
>JAEZKY010000162.1 GCA_023435985.1 Bacillota bacterium
AAATAAATATTCACTTCTAGGAGCATAATATTTCTCATATCCAGGTATTATTTTAAATACATCGTTTCTGTCAATTTCTAAAGCCCCATTAACAACTCCCACAATTATGGCATTAGGTTTATTATAATACTGATCACATAAAATTTTTGTAGTAAACATTCTATTCAATGTCTTATAGTCTTCAGCTGCAATTGCACTTATTCCCCCTGAATAAATTAATATTAATGCAGGATACCATCTTAAGTTTAACCAAACATTATTTCCACCTTCTAAGATAATATTATCAATGCTTCTTGTTAATAACTTCTTCATTACAGGTATATGACTATCTAAGCCCCAGTGAGTTAATAATATTAAAATAGATTGTACATTGCAAATTGCAATCTCGTAATCTTTCAATCGTTCAATTACACTTTCATTTTCACATTTGGATTGCATCGACATTTTATCATTACCTGTTGAAGATAAAAAATATTTTACTTCTTGAGTAACTACGGTATCAAGTTTTATTTTATATTTTTCATCTGAAATATACTCTTTTACTTGTTCAATAATATCTCCATTCTGGCTTGCTCTATCATCTTTATTTGATATTTCTATTAATATATCATTATCTACTTGTTCATCATCCTTTAAGTCATCTAAAATACTCGCTTTCAATATAAAATCTCCATCTCCTGAAATATATCCATAATGAGGAGTTTGACTTGAGTATCCGTCCTTTGATACTTTATCAAATACATATGACATAACACTATTAGCTGTTAAAATTTCTCCATTCACATATGCCTTGCCTTCTAATGCTTGGATTAAATGGCCTGTAAAAATTGAATGCTCAGGAATTGGGCCATTAGCATCAGCTACTGGCTCATCTGCTTTTCCTGCTGTTAGTACTTGTACAGAATATCGTTGAAGCATATTTTTTAAATACCTAGTACTTCCTTGCCTTACGGACCGAGTTATTGCAAGTCCACTGAAACATGCATCAAATACAAAGAATAAATGTTTAGCTTTAATTAGCTCAGAATTTCTAGTTAACTCATCCCATCTAATAAATGTAGATATATCCTGTAGTTCTCCATCTACTGGTATTAGATATCCAATATCATTTCTATTTCCACTTATAGTATGTCCATGACCAGCAAAGAAAATAAGAATCCTATCATCTGGTTTCACATCTTCCCTAGTAAATCTAAGATATGATTTCATTATTTCATTCCTTGATGCCTGTTCATCATATAATGTAATTACATTTTCCTTAGGAAAATCAAATTTCTCTATTAGTATCTGTGAAATAGCTTCTGCATCATTACGAGCATAGCAAAGTTGACTAACGCATTTATATTTATTTATCCCTATCACTAAAGCCCAGCTATTGTTATATTTAGTCTCATAAACATTATTTTTCATTATGTTTCCTCCCAAATGCACTGACAATGAATATATTTTA
Source organism: Bacillota bacterium (assembly GCA_023435985.1). Classification (GTDB taxonomy): domain Bacteria; phylum Bacillota; class Clostridia; order Clostridiales; family Clostridiaceae; genus Clostridium. Next base: position 1,451 of record JAEZKY010000162.1, read on the forward strand.
GCCCTTATTACAGATTTACATTTATTGTAACATTCTTTACCAAAGAAATCCCATGAGATAACAAAAATACCACAAATCCACTTCTGAATATTATGGTATTATTTCTTTTTTATAATCGTCTATAATTTATTTTTCATTTAATTTAACAAAGAACATATATATTTCTAATAAATACTTGTACAATATTTATAATGCAATACATGCTTCTTATCAATATTTGAATATTTCAATGCTCTTTATATCCTTACATTCAATTAAAACCATTGCGTTATCATTTTGGGAATTATCCTCAATTTGTTTTTTATTACTTAATTTATAACTACAAAAAGCAGTTAATAAAACTTCTCTCCTATCATCTTCTGGATCAATTGTATAGTCACTCAAATTACCTATATACATTAAATCTTGATCATGCAAGTATACTCTGGCACATCCACCATTTATGCATTTCATAGCATGATTCCATACTATAGGTTCAGATATTACATTATTTTTAAATATTTTATTGATAGTACTCTCTATTTTGGAATCTTTATATAATATCATGCCTATTCCTATTAAAACAGCCACTAATATATATATACATGACTTTATATTATCATCGATTAAAATATTACATTTAAAAAGTAAATTGAATATATATAATATAGATTCAACACTCGAACGAATTACAAAACTCAGTATTAAACTTAATAGCAATAGATGTGTTTCTTTTCTCCCTTTTTCATGTAAATAATTTTCTTTAATATATAAACTTATATATCCCGGTACAAAATATGTAAACAATATCGGAATACTATTTATTATTTCACTTATTTTCATTATTTACTCTTCCCACCTGGAAATCCGGGCCTAACACTCTGAGGTGGTGGTGGTGGATTGTGACCAATCCCCCTATCATTTATACTTTTTCTACCAATATTACTACTTGATACATTACTCCCTTTATTATCTGCCATAGTCAAATCACTCCTAAAATAAATACTTTTGTAATATATTCGACATTACTATACTTATTCCTCTTTTCTCCATGTTAAAAGGCATCTATATTTCTATAGATACCCTTATATATTTCTCTTAATTTTAACATTTCATAATTCATTACCCCAACTCAATTATTATAGCTTAAAAAATAATTTTTTCATACCTTTTAAGCTACCTAATACAATATAAATTAAATTAAAATTTAATAGCTTAATTGTCTATTAACTTGTTCATTAAAAAATTCAATATCTATACTACTGTCAAACTTCCTCTTATACTCCTCATATACTTCTCTTTTTATTTCAATATAAGAACCTTCAAATTTATTAATTTTTTTACTAGCTATATATATATTACGTTCTCTACACAAATAAACCATCTGCTCAGCCATAACCCTTTTAAGTATCATCTCAATTTTTGAAATAAAATCGTCCGTTCTTTTTGAGGTGAAATCATGGAGAGCATTTAGCCAATCTAAAACTAGTTCATAATTAACACGTTTTTTAAATAAATCTAATCCAGCTATATTGATAAATAAATTCCAAATACACATATCATTATTTATTTTTTCATTGCAACATTTGCTACAATTAAGTTCATTAAAATATAAGTTTAATATATTTCCTTGTTTACATCCCTGCTTAAATGCATAGGGAAATAATTTATTCATTAATTCATCAAACGCTATTTTACTATTGCCTTCCATCTGCCATACATCTGAAAGCGTCATATTTTTATCATCTATTTTTATTTCTTTACTAAATACTTGATAAAATGCATCTCTAAATGCTCTTACCCAAGTAGCATCAATTGTGCTTCCATCAAATCCCAGTATATAATTCTCCAAATTCTCTCTTACTTTCCAACGAGTTCGTGAAGCTGTATTTTCATATAATTTTTTAAATCTAGATGTTACTTTTTTAATAAATTCCTCTATAAAATTATGTAAAATAAGCTCATTATTTATACCATTTATAATTTTATCAATCTCAATATATCCATCCCCCAGATGTTCTTTATCTGCAATAGATAAAAATAATGTTCTCACAGATGTATTATTTAATCTTTCGTAATCAATCTTTCCATTCCATTTTGTTTCATCACCGCAAAATGGTGCAAATCTCTTTTGCATAATCTCGCATCTTTTATCAGCCATAGATTTTGATATTCCATTTCGTACTAATGTAGCTTTTATTCCACCTTTTTGCTCTAATATTTGGAGTACCTTACCATTTAATTGTGGTGGTGAATTTAATGTTTTATCTTCTGAAAATAGCCATTCTACATTCTGAATTATCTCCATTTCATTGTCATCTATATATGTTCCAACAATATAAGTCATAATTTCTGGTTTCACTTCATATAATGTCATTATAGCACTTTTAAAATCATTTGATGCTCCTGCACGTAGAGACTCAATCAAAAAAGCAATTGTTATTTCAGGATAGTCTTTATTAAAAATTTTATTATACCTTTCTGTTAGTAATATTTTATCTATACTTTCACTATGATCAAGTCCATATGTATCAATCAACGTAATACTACTAATTTCTGCATCACTAATATTTTCTGCATAACTTGTATTTAATTTACTTGTCACACGTACTTTAGATATAATACCGGTATATGAACTTTCACTCCCATCATCATTTTTAACTACTTTTAATAATAATGAAAAAAGGTCTCTGTATTTTTCTTCTACTTCAAATCTAAAATATCTTATATTATTCTCTTTAATAAAAATAGAATAATTTTCAAACTTATTATCTATTGCTTTAATAACAATATCGTATATATCTTCATAGAATTCATTAATTAGTTCATTTAGGCTATATTTTTCTGACTTCTCTTTTTCTTCAATTATTGATTTAGTTTTAAATATCAAATCTTCATAACAATTCAATATATTTTGTACTGTAACTGACTTATCAATAAATACAAATTCTTTTATATTAAAGAAATCATCTGAAAATAGCATAATATCTTTTATTTGTTCATTAAATGTTTCATCACAAAACTGTTCATTTAACCAATTTATATCGATATCAGTCTCATTTATTTCTTTTTTAATCTTATCAAAAACCTGTATAGTTCTATTTTCTGAGAACTCATTTCGCTTCATAACTTTAACGTCAACGATAGGAATATCGCTACTAAAATTACACTGGAATAAGTATTCTGCATAAGCGCGTGTAGTTTGTCCTCTTCCAACTGAATTAATATACTCTGGCATACTGCTAAATGAACGTATAAATGCTGATTTTCCAGCTGATGATTTTCCAATGACGGCAATTTTAACATTTAACATTTTAAATCTCCTTTTACATTAATATTATCAATACCATTTAAAACCGAATAAAGTATTTCAGGATAATTATCTAGTAAATCTTTATTGATACAATAATTATAGACTTCATCTTTTATTTCACCATAACTGCATCCTTCATTAAGCACTTTCTTAATGATCGAAGAGACATTTTCTTCTGTTTTTACAAAGTAAAAATCTTCTACTAAAGATGAATATTCCCACGGTATCTGAATTTTATCGTACACTAAGTTAGATTGTTTCATTACATCTTTTCTTACATTTTTAAATACTTGCTCAATCATTTCACCATCTTTAGTAATATGTTTACAAATAGTCTGTGTAAATAATCCATGATTATTATTCTCTATTGCTTTATCCCCAGAATTGGTTGCATATGCAATAAATGTACCACCATTATTCTTAAAATTTGGAATTATATCATTTATCCTAGATGCATCCCTGTAAATTGATTCAATATTAGTACGACAACAATCTAAAATTATTATACTTATAAAATCTCTTTTTTTTGAAATCTCATTTAACAAATTAGTGATATTTACATTTGTTTCTGTAATTTCTTCCTTCTTTGAATCAGTAGGGCATAAATAATTTTCTCCTCTATATTCAAAACCATGACCTGCGAAATAGAATAATCCAACATTATAATTCATACACTCAAATTTGAATTGATAGACCTTATCAGAAAATTCTTTGTAACTTAAATCTGTAAATTTTTTTGTTGTAAATCCACATTTTCGTAGTGTTGTTTCCATTAGAATAGTATCATTAATACTTCCTGACAACATATTATATTGCTCATACTTGTCATTTCCTATTATGTATGCTAATCGATTTACTCTTTTTGCCATTATGTTCACTTCCCACCCCTGTTACTAACTAAATCATTTTTTCAATATCTTATAGTAATAAAATACACAGAAAATCTTTTTATAATGAAATGGCATTTATTTTAACGCAACCAATACATTTAAAAAACTTAACCTTTATATGATACATTACATTAATACAAAGCATATTATTAATTTTAATCTTCTATTTACATTATTTTAATCCTATTATACAGCATATTACGATATAATTTCTATAAAATTACAAGAATACCACAAATTAATTTCTGAATATTGCAGTAATAGATATCCAATAATTGTTTTAAATTCGTTCATGTTCTTCTTAAAAATATACTTTACCTTTATATTAAATATTTTGCTTTTCATTCTTCCATTTAATGTAAACAATGCTATAATAAAATTTAAAGGAGATGAGGATTTGTGATTATAAATAAAAAATTCATGAAATTTATAGTCTTTTCAATTATTGCACTTGCTTCTATCAGTATTCCACTACAGGCCCAAGCGAGTAGCAAGTATGTTGATGTAAAAGGTTACTACAGAAAAGATGGGACTTACGTTAGACCATATGTTAGAACATATCCTGATGGAGTAAAATATAATAATTTATCTTGGCTGGGTAAAGGTACTAATAAATATGATAGCAGTAACACAAATTATTATGATTACTACAATAACTACACAGAAAGAAAATTATATAGACCAAAAATTATAAAGACCAAACCTCAGATATATATAACTTTTGGAACTTCAAAGGATGATGTAATTAGAATGTTTGGCCAGCCAAGCTACCAGTATAACTACAATGGTTCAAACTATATATCATATGGTTCTTCTACTATATCTTTTGATGATTATAATAAAGTTAAAAATTGGTCAAACTATGGTAACTTAAATGTTTGGGCTGGAGATCAAGATCCTAATGCCACTGTACAAATTGGTGATAGTAAAGATCAAGTAATAAAGGTTTTTGGCACACCAGATAGCATTCAAACCGTTGGAAATATAACTGCTTATTATTATTCAGATAGTTCAGTTATAGTGTATATTGATAATAATGATATAGTAACTGATATTATGGACTCACAATCATTTAATGACTTGCAGCAATTTTTTAAATCTTATCCAGGCATTAGCGTATCTCAATAAACAAATCTTCAATATTCAATTAGCATATAATATAAGAATGACTTTCTTTACACAAGCCATTCTTTTTTTATTTACATTATTAATTAAATAGTAAACTTTTTTTCTATGTCTGGCGGAGGATCCACTTTTAAGACTAGTATATTTTTTAATAATTCTTGTATATTTCTTATTAAATCTTTTTGTACATGTGCATTGATCTAAATCTCATTAAAATTGTCATATTAATGCATGAAATATTAGAATTGCATAAAAAAATACCGCAAATTCAATCTTTCTTGAATAATGCGATATTTTAATCTGCTATTTATCACGATCTCTATATGATTCCAATCTTTTTTGCAATGTTTCTGTGTGAAGCTCAAATAAGTTATTATCATAATCATAAAAATATATAGAATATCCTTCCCCTGGAATTCTCTCCCTAGGTTTCTTTAATTCTATATCAAGATCTTTAATCTTTTCTAAATAACTCTCTACATCAGAATCTGATATTTTAAATGCTACATGATGATAAGTTCTGTTAATCGTATTTGTATCTTCCATAATAGCTATCCATTGACCACCAATCATAAAGAAGCGTTCTTTAAATAATGAATGCTTTTTTTCACCACTATAATAAACTTCTTTAGCGTTAAATATTTTCTTAAATAATTCAGCGGTTTTGTCTATATTTTTAACAATAAAAGTAATATGGCTTACACCTTCAATCATATATACCTCCTAAATTACCTTATCTTAATTTATACTAAATCGATTATATCATATCAGATAAATATCATATTATTCAGTTTTCAAAGATTATTTTTTATTAATTACTATGTCAAATCTGCATTTAATACAACGCTAAATTCAATCTTCAGTTTTTATTCTTATCTAGGAGCTACATCTGACATTAGAATTACGTACTAAAAAATCGTAAATCCAATCTCTTGAATAATACGATTTTACAATTTGTTATTTGTTTTTACTTGCATATACTAGAATAATATTATTTTATTACTATCCTATTATTATCTACATATGTAGTTGAATTTGCATCTGGCTGGAGAAGTAGTCCTTTAGTTTTTTCACTTTCTAAGTAAAATGTAGCATTACCACATCCCAAAAATGCATTCGCTCCTATACTTGTTACACTATTTGGAATTGTTATATTGGTTAATCCACCGCATTCATAAAATGCATACTTCTCTATACTTGTTGTTCCATTTGGAATTATTATATTTTCTAAACTACTGCATCCATAAAATGCACCGCTTCCTATATTTGTTACACTATCTGGGATTGTTATACTTTTTAAGCTACTGCACCCATAAAATGCGCTATTACCTATACTTATTATACTGTTTGGAATTATTATATTTTCCAGACTAATACAATCTGAAAATTCACTACCACTTATATTAGTTACACCGTTCGGAATTTTTATGCTTATCAATTTATTGCAATGCCCAAATGCATCATCGCCTATATCAGTAACACTATCTGGTATATTTATGCTTGTTAAACTACTACAGCCACTAAATGTTCTTTCGCCTATACTTTTTACACTGCTCGGAATTTCTATACTTGTTAGCTTACGAGACAATATAAATGAACCATTGCCTATACTTGATACACTTTTAGGAATATTATAACTTGTATCTTTTTTACCTTCAGGATATTTTATTATTTCAGTTTTTAATTTATTAAATAATACACCATCAACACTTGTATAATATTTATTATTATGTTTTACAATTATATTTTCTAAATTAACACAATCTCCAAATGCATTTGCTCCTATACTTGTTATAGAATCAGGCACTACTATTTTTTTAAATTTACTACAATCTACAAACGCATTTACCCCTATACTTGTTACTGCATCTCCATTAATTGTGCTTGGTATAACTACGTCAGCTTGATCACCAATGTATTTTGTTATTGTTCCCGTTGCCACGTCAAATTTAAAATCCGCTTCATTGCTACTTACTGAATCAATATATGCTTCATTAGAACTTGAATAGTAACGATCAATAATTATATTTTTAACTACATAACTAACTACTATAATGATTGCTCCTAAAACTATAATTTTCTTTAAAGAATTTTTTTTCATAATATTGCCCTCTTACTTTTGTATCATTTTACTATTCCCAATCAATTATAACATAAATTGTAAATATCACATTATTCAATTTTCAAAGAACATTTTTTAGTTTACTACACACTTTCTACATTAGGTGCTGCTGCACCTGGTCTTAGAATTGCGCAGTATTTTAAATAATAGGCTCTGTTAGACTAAAGTGTTGATATATACGCCATAAAAACAGGTGGTCCAATTTTAACTTAAATTTAGACTACTTGTTAATACATAATAATAAAAATCTTTACTTTTCTACTAAGTAAATTAATTGGGGAATTATACGTCCCTTTCTAACAATAGATTCTACTTCTCCGCATTGCATTGCTCCCATTTTTATGTAAAACTCTTTAGCCTGTGGACTTGTTACAATATTAAACGCCTTAATGCCAAAATTTCTGCAATCTTTGATTAAATAATTCCATAGCAATTTTCCATATCCCTTACCTATATATTTAGGTTCAATAAAGAAATATTCTAAAGAAACCTCACCACTTTTAGTTATTACTCCATAGAACCCAATAATATTCTTATCTTCTTCTATAATAACAGTTGGATTATTACTTATGAACGCTTCACTTACATTATAAATAGACTTAAACTTGTCCATATAATCGGAATCGTATCCCCAATAAGCCTCTGATTTAGTTGCTATGTCAGTGAGAACATTATATTCATTTGCTTTAGCATTTCTTATATTCACCATCATCCCAACATCTCCTTTACAAAATCTAAATTACAATAATTTCCTAATATGCATTAATCTGCATACAATGTTATACTACAATTGTATTTATTGACAAGTTTGAATTATACAATTGTTGCTATTCTTCCTTTATAATTTTTAATCTTTGTATCTACAAAAGGAATTGTACTATGCATTAACATATTTTTAGTTCTAATTATTTCTTTGTCATCATTAAAGCATTGAAGCCACTTATACCAAGCCATATAATTATTCAAAAATTTAGTAGATACACCTTTGAATTTATACATCCATAATTTTAGATTACTATGTAAACTGTTTACATGATTAATATGGTATATTCCATTTTTATAGTGTCCTCTCATAATTCTCTTATGGTCTAATTCAAGGTCTTTAGCAATATGAATAGTGCGATATTATAATTTATTATTAAATTTTTTAGATTGTAATAATAACACTTATAACTAGCTCCACAAATTGGGATTTATGTTTTACAAATCAATATACATTCCGGCAACATTTCTCCTACAATTACAGAACTATCTATTAAATCAAAGCCTTTCTTGCAGACGAATTCTATATATTCATCAGACTTCCATTTGTGAAAAGTATGAAATCCAATCATTTCCATAAACCCAATTCGTATCTTATTAATTTTTCCATCGTATACAAATGTAGGGGCAATCAGCAATCCTCCTTTTTTTAGAACACGCTGAATTTCTGTTAGTGCTTTATCAGGATTCGGCATAATATGAAGCGCATTTGCAATAACGACTGTATCAAACTTTCCGTCATCATATGGTAAATTCGTTGCATCCTGTACAGTAAAAGTTACAGGTAAATTAGATCCTCTTACCTTTGCTTCTTCAATCATTTTCTCCGAAAAATCCGTTGCTTCCCATCTAGCTACTTTTTTACATAGCGGAAATGTAAGTTGTCCAGTTCCACAAGCCAATTCCAACACTTGCATATTCTTATCCAACGATTTTGATATAATCCCACATAATTCCTGGTATAGTTTTGCGTTTTTTCTTTCATGCATTGGTGTATACAGTTTTGCAACCTTTTCCCAAAACTTTTTATTTGTAATTTCTTTATCCATACTACCTTGTAGCCTTCTTTCTTAAACACTTACAAATTACTTTTTATTTTTTAGTTAATTATAGCATATTTGTAAATATCACACTATTCAGTTTTCAAAGACCATTTTATTTACTATATCAAATCTACATTTAATACAACGCTAAATTCAATCTTCAGTTTTTATTTTTGCTAGTAATTGCAGCTATTACATCTTATTTTAGTATTGTGTATTTCCATGTTTTCTTTGAATATCACTTGCTATATGGTAAATATTGGATTAAAATTAAATGAAATGAAAATTTAATTGGAAAAGGAGTGTTAAAAATGATTAAAAAGTTATTGGCGGTAATTACGAGCATTGTAACAGTATTTACAATATCTACAGGTTCTGTTTTTGCTGCCACAGTGAAAACAGATACAAATTCTACTTCTACAGCTACACATAGTTTGGCAGCAACCGCACTCAGTATTTCTAGTATAACTTCTGATGCAGTTCCAAATGCTACCACTGGTGTTAGTACCCTCCCATTTGGTAATTATTTAATACTTTGGATTACTGCTAGCGGTGGAAGCGGTAGTTATCAGTATCAAATTCTTGTAGAACACATGAATCAAAAAGGTGACGGTTCAGGTACAGTAGAATATACATCGCCTTATGGTTCTGATAGTCAAATCCTTTATCAACCTAAAAATAAAGGCTACTATTGTGTAGTTGTCTACGTAAAAGATTCAAGTACTGGTGCAGTTGTTAATACAATATATATGCCTAGCCGTACATCACCATATATTGATGTTGAATAAATAATGCAAACAAATACCTCGTATCCAAAATATATGAGGTATTTGTTTTACAATGACTAGATATTTTTGAATGTGCAATTTTGCAGCTTGTATCGTTTTACCCTCCTTATTTATCTCTAACTATTGAAATAAATAAGTATCGAAAAATTATTGTGTATGAAAATCAACTGATATATTTAGTAGTAATATTATTTCAAATTAAATCTATTATACTTAATCAATTTATATTACGAGTTAATTATGGTAGCATTTTACAAACACCGTATTATTCAATTTTCAAAGAACACGTTTTTTTATTTGCTACGCCAAATTTACATACTGCGCAACATTTTAGAATTGTGTAGTAAAAATCTACTGGATATATTTTTATTTGATACAGAATTTGGTTTATTTATACAAAATAGGCGTTATAATTTTTATAGTGATTAAATTAATATGCTATATCTGAAAGGAGACTGATTTTATT
>JAEZKY010000289.1 GCA_023435985.1 Bacillota bacterium
CTCCTAATTAGATCAGTTAACAGTTATCAATTAACAGTTAACAATTATTAATAAAGTTCGCCAAGCTATCTATACACTTATTATCTTTTCCGCTAATTTTCTTCCTAAGATAATATGCTCAGCTTTATTTCCCAAAATATCTTTTTTTACTATTTTCCCTCCAATATCATATATACCAATCATATATAAATCATTTCCTTGAATTTCTGAATACGCCCCAATAAGGCTGTGACAGTCTCCATTTAGTCTTCTCATAAAACTTCTTTCTGCTTCAACTGTCAATTTAGCATTTGAATCCTCTAACATTTCAAAGTAGCTTTTAGCCTTACTTGTTTTTAAACACTCAATTCCAATAGCCCCCTGAGCAACTGCTGGTAGGAACTCCTTAGGATTGAAATATTCAGTTATCAAATTTTCTTCATTTAATCTTTTCAGACCAGCTGCTGCAAGTATGATTCCATCTAAATTTTGATTTTTCATTTTTTCAAGTCTTGTTTGAACATTTCCCCTAATTGAAACTATTTCTATGTCATCTCTTAAGAGCTTAAGCTGACAAGCCCTCCTAATGCTGCTAGTCCCTACTATTGCTCCTTTTTTAAGTTCCTTAAAAGGTATATTATCTTTTGAAATAAGGACATCTCTTATATCTTCTCTTTCAGTTATTGCAGCAATTTCAAATTCCTCACTTAATTCATAAGGAACATCTTTCATACTGTGAACTGCTCCATCTGCTCTTTTCTCTAAAAGTGCACGTTCTATATCTTTGACAAATAATCCTTTACCACCAACTTTAGCCAAAGAAACATCTAATTTTCTATCGCCTTCTGTTACTATAAGCAGCTTCTCGCTGTCTATATTAAATTTTTCCTTTAAGCTTTTCATTATAATTTCTGTCTGTACCTGAGCCAATCTGCTTTTTCTTGTTGCCACTATTATAAGATTATTCATTAATTAACATTCCTCCGTAATTATATGTAAAAATTATCATTTAAAATCCAATAAGTACTCAACAATTTCTTTTGAAAATTTAGACCTAAGAGCACTTTCACTTTCTCCTTTATCAAATGAGTCTTTAAAAGCTTCATCACCAATAAATTCAAGTATATCTTTTTTGTATTGTGGTACTTTTTTTGATTTATCTCTAATTCTGCTTGTAAATTCAATAAATTCATCATATTCTTCTAAAAAGTTTTTCACTTTATTTGAAAGTAAAATTGTACCTTTTGGATTTCCCTGTTTTGTATTAAGCGCAAAAGTTATATTTTTAGTGCTCCTCTCAATTGGAACTGCTCCCATTCCGTCTTTAAAGCACGCTGAATCTATATAAAGTTTATAATTATCGTCACAATATTTTTTAATTTTATTTCTTAAGCCTTCATCATCTAGCGCGATTATAATAAGATGCTTATCTTCTAAAAATTTAAAATTAAAGCTATCAGTAATTAACTTTAGGCGTTCAGATTCACATTCTGCTAATTTAATTATATTATTATCAAAAGTCCTCGATAGTATCTCAACATAGCATTTACTATTTACAAAATGTCTAGCCTTTATTTCACCGGCTTTTCCACCACCAATTATTCCAACCCTAAGCTTCTTAGATATTAATGCAATATATGAAAAATCTACTTCGTCATCATAAATATCTTTTCCATTATTTTTGTCCATTCTTCACCACGTCCCTTTAAAGTTTCTTCTTTAATAACTTCAATGGCTCTATTTATATAAAAATCTGATGTACTTTTAATTAACTTATCAGCTAAGGCAATATCTTTCTTTTCATTGCTCTTATGCACAAATGTCTCAATTCTCTTTTCGCTAACCTCATTACCTAATTCCCTTAATTTTTTCATTGTAGGTGCAATACTTCTAATTTTAAGCCAATCTTCATATTCTTTTATGTACTTGGTCATAATATATGTATGCTCTTCCATTCTTTCTTTTCTAAGCTTCTTATTCTTATCATCAATTCTACTTATTGTATCAATATTGTAAACTTCAGTCCTATCTAACAGTGCAACTTCCTTTTCTATATCTCTAGGAACAGATAAATCATATATTATAAGTTTATTCCCCTCTTTTTTTACATCTTGCCTTCTAACAACTGGATGAGGTGCTGATGTACAACCAATTATACACTCTACTTCATCTATATAATTGTTTTTTTCTTCAAAATTTATTACTCTGACTCTTTCATCACATATTTCATCTTTGATTCTATTATTCCTAACTACCAAATAAATGACTTCAACATTATGAGAAAGAAGATATTTCATGATTAATTGTCCAACTTCCCCATATCCTAAAACCATAAATTTAGTACATTTATGATCGATTGCTTCATTTGCTACTATTGACGCTGAGGATACTGGAATTTCAAATAATTTAGCATCCCTTCTAAATTTCTTTCCACAAGTAATGGCTTCTTGAAATAATCTATGCAATTCTAAAGAAACACCTTTAATATTTAATGATTCTTCATAAGCATCTTTAACCTGCCCTAAAATCTGATCCTCACCTAATATTTTAGAATGAAATCCGCAACAAACTTCAAATAGATGCCTATAAGCATCTTCATTTGCTTCTATGAATATATAACTTTTATATTCATAGTCCCAGTCAAAAATTTCAAATATATTTTTTAATAATTCCTCTTCACTTTTATTTAAAGAAAGATTAAAATAAATTTCTGTCCTATTGCAAGTCGCCAAAATTACTACTTCTTTCAATTCTTCAAGTAGTTTTTCAACATATTCATTGTGTTTTCTAGTCTTTATTATAAACTTTTCTCTAATTTCTAATGGAGTATTTTTTTTAATACCTATTAAGCCTATCATCCATTGTCACCTCACATGTATTTTCAATTCATATGCTAACTTCCTTATTTCCTTGATAAACTCTCGGCTTACAAGAATAAGCATAAATTGGGTTTCCAAAGTAAACTTAATTTATTATAGTATATCTTTAGATAAATGCAAAATTTTGAGTCTATAAAATAAACTCACATTCGCTCCCTGAGTAAGTTCGAGTAGCCAAATGCAAGATTTGGACTCTCACTTAAGTTTATCAAATAAGTAGTACTTTTTCCAAGTAAATCTTATAATTCTTATAAGATTTATTTATAGAAATGCATTAACAATATTTTAGCATATACCATTATTACATAAAAATCATCCAATGCAAAATCAAAATAGCCATTCATTACCCATATCCTATTATACTTATTTCCAAAAATGTATTTTTTAAAATTACTTGGTTATACTTTTAAATACTAATACTAATACAAGAGGTGAACCACAATTATGCGAATTCCAAAACACATCGGCATTATTCCTGATGGAAATAGGCGTTGGGCTTTATCTAATTCATTAAACAAAGAAAACGGCTATGATCACGGAATAAATCCTGGACTAGAAGTATTCAAACTATGTCAAAAAGAAAATATTGAAGAAGTAACCTTTTACGGATTTACAATAGATAATACAAAACGTCCCAGTGAACAAAAAGCAGCCTTTACAAAGGCCTGTATTGACTCAGTTGATCTTTTAACAAAAGAAAATTGTGAAATTTTAGTACTTGGAAACACTGAATCCAGCTGTTTCCCAAAAGAATTATTGCCATTTACTAAAAGAAAAAAATTTGGATTAGGAGGAATAAAAGCAAATTTTCTAATAAACTATGGTTGGGAATGGGATTTAAATTTATTAAAAAGCACTGATGCCTCCAAAAAGCATATTCAGCCATATCTACGCTCTAAAGATATTTCAAGAGTAGATCTTGTAATAAGGTGGGGCGGCCGTAGAAGATTAAGCGGTTTATTACCAGTTCAATGCGTATATTCAGACTTTTATATTTTAGATAACTATTGGCCTGATTTTAAAGAAGACGATTTTTATAATGCACTATCTTGGTATAATAAACAAGACGTGACTTTAGGAGGCTAGAAATTAGTTAACAGTTATAAGTTCAATGTTTAGGATAAGAAGCCTACTGCTTTTCATAAAGTAATTTTTAAAAAATCTCATTCGAAGATTTCTTATAACTAATTTTCAACTTTATCTTTTGTTTATTAAAAATATTGTTTAAACTATTAAACTCGCTTCTTAAATAAGCATCATCACTGGTAACACCGCCCTAGAAATACCTATAACAATAAATAAAATTATACTAATGTTTATTATTTCAAATATAAATTTCATGGACTTTAATATATTTATGTTCTAAAATTAATTAGGCACACAAAAAGTAACATCCCAAAGATGTGCTTTATATTAATAATTTATATTGGAGTGAAATTTATGCTAAAGGCCATTTTTATATATTTAATAATAACTAATTTTATTGGATTCATAGTCATGCTTATAGATAAGCAAAGAGCTATTCATAAAGAATGGAGAATACCTGAAAAAACTCTTATTTTACTTTCAATTTTTGGAGGTTCTATAGGCATGCTGGCTGGCATGTCTGCTTTTAGACATAAAACAAAGCATAAGAAGTTTACAATTGGAGTTCCATTTATACTTCTTATGCAGATCTGCTTAATAATATTGTATTTTAAATTTTAAAGTTTATTAAGATCAAAAGGTGTATTTTGATATACGCAATAATTTAACCAGTTTCCGAAAACTATACTTGCAGGACCTCTCCATATATATTGAGGTCTTTCATTTACATCATCATTTTTGAAATAGTTTTTGGGTATTGCTATATCTTCGCCTTTTTCCTTATCTCTTACATATTCATCTTTTAATGTGTCTCTATCATATTCCATATGACCTGTTACAAAAATTTTTCTTCTATCCTTGGTGGCTACAATAAACACTCCGGCTTCTTCAGATTCAGATAAGATCTCAAGATCTTGAACCTTCTCTATATCTTCACGCCTTACTTCAGTATGTCTGGAATGTGGTGCATAAAACACATCATCTAAGCCTCTTGTAAGATCAGCTTTTTCATCATTTACCCAGTGTGAAAATACTCCAAACATTTTTTCTTTCAAATCATATTTAGGTATATCATAATGATAGTACAATCCTGCTTGAGATGCCCAGCATATATAGAAGGTGGAAAATACATTGCTTTTACTCCATTCCATTATTTCAGTTAGCTCGTCCCAATATGTGACTTCTTCAAATTCCATTCTTTCAACTGGAGCTCCCGTAATTATAAGTCCATCAAATTTCTCATTCTTTATATCCTCAAAATAACAATAAAATTTATTTAAATGTTCTGATGATGTATTATGAGAAATATAAGTTTTAGTTTGGATAAGTGTTATTTCTACTTGTAGTGGTGTATTAGATAAATATCTAAGTAATTGATTTTCAGCTACCACTTTTTTAGGCATTAGATTAAGAATCGCTATTTTAAGTGGTCTTATATCTTGTGTATTAGCTCTCTCATCATTCATTACAAATATGTTTTCATTGGATAAAACCTGAAATGCAGGTAATTCTATAGGAATTTTTATTGGCATTCCTATGCTCCCCCCTTTATTGTAGTACTTCTTATTGCTATATTTCTTACTTGAAATTATTTTTTCAATTTATGATTTATAGTTATTATTATATCAAAATTCTATGTCTTAGCAATATCTCATCTTACATATATAATATTTGAATTAATTTTAGTAATTAGATTCTCATATAATTTATTACTAAAGGTAAATTCAAGAAAAATTTTTCTATAATTTATGCTATACTAATAATTATATTAATACTAGGGGGCATATGTAATGATATTACCAAAAGACACTACAATTGGATTTATTGGAACTTATACAAAAAATAAAAGTAAAGGAATTTATAGAATCAAGTTCAATACTAGCAATGGGCATATTGAAGAAAGTAATCTAGCTTATGAAATCGAGAATCCTACATATTTATGTATTGATAAAGAACGACATTTTCTCTATTCCACTTGTAAAGTTGATGGAAAAGCGGGAGTATCCTCATTTAAGTATTGGACTGAAAAAAATAGGCTTAATTTAATTAATTGTAATCTTTCTGAAGAAAAACAACCTTGTCATGTTAGTC
>JAEZKY010000363.1 GCA_023435985.1 Bacillota bacterium
ATATAGTACCGCCTAGGAGTATAATAAAGAGCCCTAAGGATATAGAAGGTATAAGAAAAAGCAGTAAGATTAACGATGGTGTTTTAGATTTAGTTGCAAGTAAAATTAAAGCAGGAATGAGCACAGCAGAAATAGATAAAATAGTATATGATTATACAGTTGAAAATGGTGCAATTCCAGCGCCATTAAATTTTGAAGGATTTCCAAAGAGTGTATGTACATCAATTAATAATGAGGTATGTCATGGAATACCAGATGAAAGTATTGTCTTAAAAGATGGAGATATAATCAATGTTGATGTTTCTACAATTTTAGATGGATATTATTCAGATGCATCTAGAATGTTCATGATTGGTGAAGTCAGTGAAGAAGCAAAAAGGTTGGTTACAGTAGCCAGAGAATGCATGATTAAAGGAATTGAAGCAATAAAACCATGGGGCTTTCTTGGTGATATTGGTGCTGCCTGTGCTGAACATGCTCATAAAAACGGCTATACAATAGTTAGAGCTTTAGGAGGTCATGGAGTTGGAAATCAATTTCATGAGGAACCATTTGTTCCACATGTGGGAGAAAGAGGAACTGGAATGTTACTTGTACCAGGAATGGTCCTTACTGTAGAACCAATGGTAAATCAAGGTGTTTATGATGTATATGTTGATGAAGAAAATGAATGGACAATTTATACAGATGATGATAAGTTATCAGCACAATGGGAGCATACATTGTTAATTACTGAAGATGGTGTGGAAATTTTAGCTAAATAGAGAGAGTTTCTTTGAATTACATTTACTATATTAGAAAATAGGATTGATAAACAATAACTAACTATCAGTCCTATTTTCATTTGAAAAAATAGAACTGATTTTAATATAGAAATTACATGAATTTAATTTTTATTAATGATTAAAGTTTATATAGTTACGTCTATAATTAAAGATAATGTCAAAAGTATAGATTTTGGTACAGAGCATTCTTAATTGTTATAATATTTAAGGTGTCTTATAAAATGAATCTAATTAAGGAGTAATATATTTATGAATAACTTAGCACATGATGTTTTAGAAAAATATTATGGTTATAAGACCTTTAGAAGGGGTCAGGAAGTAATAATTGATAAAATAATTAAAGGAGAAGATGTACTTGCTATAATGCCAACGGGTGGTGGAAAATCTATTTGTTATCAAATACCTGCGCTTATTTTGGAAGGAATAACAATAGTAATATCTCCACTCATATCACTTATGAAGGATCAGGTGGATACTTTGAGGGATATGGGAATTAAAGGCGCTTTAATTAACAGCACATTGAGTGCTATAGAAGAAAGTGAAGTCATTAAGAATCTTGAAAATGGAGATATTGAAATTCTTTATATAGCGCCCGAAAGATTAGAGTCCTTTGAATTTATAAATATTATTTCAAGATGCAATATTTCTCAGGTAGCAGTAGATGAAGCTCATTGTATCTCACAATGGGGGCATGATTTTAGAAGCAGCTATAGAAAGATATCTCATTTTATCAGTCTGCTTAGTAATAGACCTATAGTAACAGCTTTTACTGCAACTGCATCAGAAGAAGTTAGAGAAGACATAACAAATCTTCTTAGACTAAAGACTCCAAATGTATTTGTAACTGGTTTTGATAGAGAAAACTTAACTATAAATGTGATTAAAAGTGGAAGTAAGAAGGAATATTTACAAAGCTACATTGAGAACAATAAAGAAGTTTCAGGAATCATATATGCTGCAACGAGAAAAGAGGTAGACAATTTATATGAAAATTTACATTCCAAAGGATATAATGTAACTTCATATCATGCAGGATTGTCAGAAAAAGTAAGAAAAGAAAATCAAGAAAATTTTATTTATGATAGAGCAAACATTATGATTGCAACTAATGCATTTGGTATGGGAATAGATAAACCTAATATAAGATATGTAGTCCATTATAATATGCCTAGAAATATAGAAAGCTATTATCAGGAAATTGGAAGAGCTGGAAGAGATGGCGAACAAAGTGAGTGTATATTATTATTTTCACCTCAAGATGTTCAAGTTCAAAAGTATTTAATTGAAAATTCCATAGAAGATTTTGAAAGAAAAAATAATCAATATAGAAAACTTCAACAAATGATGGATTTTGTATATAGTAATGATTGCTATAGAAAATATATTTTAGAGTATTTTGGGGAAACACATGATGGGAAGTGTAATAAGTGCAGTAATTGTTTAAGTGAAGGTGAACTTGTTGATAAGACTATAGAAGCACAGAAAGTACTTTCGTGCATATATAGAATGAAGCATAAATTTGGAATTGGAATGCTTGTAGATGTACTTAGAGCTTCTAAGAATAAAAAGGTTCTTCAATTTCACTTTGATGAACTTTCTACTTATGGTTTAATGAAAGAATATTCAACTGAAGATCTCAAAACTTTTATTAATACATTAATCTCACATGGATTTATAAGTGTTGTTGAAGGTACATATCCAGTTTTAAGTTTAAATGAAAGATCTAGAAATGTTTTAACCTCACAAGAAAAAGTAGAGCTGAAGGAATTTAAAGTAGAAAAGAAAGTTAGAGAGGATAATGAATTATTTGAAATACTCAGAGCAATAAGGCAAGAGTTAGCTAGAGAAAATGGGGTTCCACCATATATTGTATTTGGAGATGTTACTTTAAAAGAAATGGCTGTAAATTACCCTGTGACTAGAGAAAAGATGCTCAAAATTTCAGGTGTAGGAGAAGTTAAATATAATAAATATGGGAAAGCCTTTGAAGATGCCATTAAAAAGTTTGTGGAAGAACATAATATAGAAATGCCTGATAAAGAAGAAAGTGATTTAAACTCATCTTCAGAAGTTAGAGAAGAGTTTAAACTTGAAATAACAACAGATTTAGAGTTATATAATATTTTAAAGGATTTAAGAAAAGAATTTGCGAAGAAAGAAAATGTATTACCGCAAGCAATTTTAACAATGAATACATTAAAAGAAATAAGTGGAAGATACCCAGATACCTTAGAGAAATTAAAGGATATAAGTGGAATGGGGCCTAAGAAAGTAAGTGAATATGGTGAAAGAGTTATAAAAGCAGTAAATGAATATCTATTAGAAAATAATAAAGAAATTCATTGGGTAGAGAGAAAAAGAAGAAAGGTCATACTGGATGGGGAAATAAGAGAAAGTAATCAAATAGCTATAGACATGCTTAAAGAAAAAATAAATATTCACGATGTATCTGAAACGATAGAACTTTCTATCTCAACAATTTTAGGATATGTAACTGATTATATAAGAGAATTTGGAGAAAACATTTTTGAAATTGATTTAGATGAATTTTATAATAAAGAAGATGAAGTGTTGATTATAAATGCTTGCGAGAAAAATGGATATGATAAAATAAATATTATAAAAAGAGAATTGCCTTCACATATCAAATATGAAAGTATACGGTCAGTAATTTTAAAAAAATATTTTATTTAGAGGATTCAAATTCAATAAAGAACTTATGAAAAACCATAAACCTAAGAATATTAATAGCTTTTATAAATATATTTAATAGTGAAATAAAAGTTTAATTTTAAGAGGTGTATTAAGGTGGATCCATATGAAGCTTTAGGAATAGAACGAACCGCTTCTGAAGAAGAGATAAAAAATAAATTCAAAGAAATTATTGAAGAATATACTCATAATCAAGATGATACATCAAAGAAAAAAATTCAAACACTTAGAACAGCTTA
>JAEZKY010000043.1 GCA_023435985.1 Bacillota bacterium
CTCCTAGGCGGTACTATATGTCCCTTACGTCTATAGCTTTCTATTTTTTCATCAAATTCTAAATGGCATTTTTTATATTTCAAACCACTACCACACCAACATTTTGAATTTCTGTCTAAAATCATTCTTGTAATACACCTCTTTAAATTATCATATTTTAATATTAAAAATCTGTTATTCTACTACTATAATACAATAAGCTGAATTTAAACGTTCATCATATAACCTGTATGTTAAAATTAGATCGTTCAACCTTTATTATTGCAATTTATATATAATAAATTGTTAATTAATTCTAGCTTTACTGTTATTTATAACTTATCTTTCCAAAACTTATAATACACTTTAATGTGATTTAATTCAACATCCTTTGAAGATTCACCTTTAAATTTAGATTATCTTTATATATCTTAAACTTAATTTGTTGCATCTATAATAATTATTAATATTATATCGCAATGATAATTTTACATTTTAAAAAAATTATAAGAATTTTAAGAGTAATTGTTAATTGCAACATATATATTTAATTTATTTTTTAGCTTTTTGAACATTTATTTTTTTACCTTTGATAGTCATATTTTTTAATTCCTCAATGACTTTACTGCCTTTTCCATTTAATATATCTACATAAGATACTGATTCTTGCACATCAATAATTCCTATATCATCTGCACTTAGTCCTTCTATATTACAAATAGCACCAACAATATCGCCAGGACGAATTTTCTTTTTCTTGCCACAATTTAAATATACTTTAGTTATATTAGTATTTATAATTTTAGCTTTTTCTTTTTTTCTTTTAGGTTTGCTTTTAAGCAGCTCTATTCCTTCATTAATTTTTATCGCATCACACTCTGATAAGTAATGGATTGGTATTTTAAAACCAATGAGTTCTTCTATATCATTTAATAATTTATTTCCTTCATTTACGCAAAAGCTTATTGCTTTTCCCTTTGCCCCAGCTCTTCCTGTTCTTCCTATTCTATGTACATAAGCTTCTTTTTCCACTGGAAGATCAAAGTTTATTACATGCGTAATTCCTTCAATATCAATTCCCCTTGAAGCTAAATCTGTTGCAACAAGTAATCTAAAATCTCCACGTCTAAAGTTTTCCATTGTATTTAATCTATCTTTTTGCAGCATACCACCATGAATTTTATTTGCTGAATATCCTTTTAACTTTAAATATTCAAAAACTTTATCTACATTTTCTTTAGTTTTAGCAAATATCACTGCAGTCTCAGGCTTTTCATATATTAATATTTTATCTAACGCTTCTAACTTTTTTTCATACTCAACATAGTACAAATTGTGTTCAATATTAGTTGTAATAAGTTTTTGGCTTTTAATGCTTATATCCACTGGCCTGTTCATATGTTTTTCACACAAATCCTTTATTTCCTCTGGAATTGTGGCTGAAAATAACATAGTGACCTTTTTCTTTGGAATTCTTCTAATGATTCCTTCAACTTGCCCTATAAACCCCATATTTAGCATTTCATCTGCTTCATCGATAACAAAGTATTTAATTTTTTCTACGTTTAAACTTCCTCTATCTATGTGATCTAAAATCCTTCCTGGAGTTCCAACTACAATATGAGTCTTTTGTTTTAATTTTCTTTCCTGTTCTGATATTGGTGCCTTACCAAATACAGCAACTGCTTTTATCCTTTTAAATCTTCCTATATTAGATATATCCTCATTTACTTGAATAGCAAGCTCTCTGGTTGGAGTTAAAATCAATGCTTGTGGACTATTTTCATCCCAATCTATCTTTTCACATAATGGAATAGCAAAAGCTGCTGTCTTTCCGCTTCCTGTCTGAGATTTAACTATAACATCTTTATTTAATAGAATCTCTGGTATAACTTTTTCTTGAACTTCTGATGGCTTTTTATATCCAAGACCTTCAATTGATTTCAAAAGTTCCTCTCCTATTTTGAACTCACTAAATTCACTATTCATTACTTAAAATTCTCCTCATCTATATAAATCTTTCTTATTATACCATTCTTCTCTATTTTTAAAACATACTCTTAAGAAAAAAGAATAAAAATATATAACTAGAAAAATAAAGACAATAAGGATATAATTAATTGATTATGCATAGATATAGTCCACTTAAATTTTTAAATGGTGTTTTTATTGGATTTATACCAGATTGTCATAAGCACAGTCTATGCATTTTATTATAAACAAAATCGAATTATAAAGGAGAAATTAATGAGTACTTCATTTACTGATTTAAATTTAAATTCAAATATAATAGAAGGTCTTAAAAAACAGGGAATAACTATTCCAACACCTATTCAAGTTTCAGCTATCATGCCAGCTCTTGAAAATAAGGATGTAATTGGTGAAGCATTTACTGGAAGCGGAAAAACCTTAGCTTACCTTATACCACTTTTTCATAAAATAGACACTGCTAAAAGAGAAATGCAGGGAATAATTTTGGCTCCAACCCATGAGTTGGCAATACAGATAGAAGATCAAATCAAACTTTTGGCCGAAAATTCTGGTGTTCCTCTAACATCTCTATCAATTATTGGAGATGTTAATATAAACAATCAGATAAAAAAGTTAAAAGATATTAAGCCACATATAATTGTTGGATCAACTGGAAGAATCCTTGATCTCATACAAAAAAAGAAGATAACTGCTCATACTATTAAAACTATTGTTATAGATGAAGGAGATAATTTATTAGATCCTAAAAGAGATGCTATAACTAAAAATATAATAAAAACAACTATGAAAGATAGACAGCTTATGGTATTTTCTGCTTCTATAAAGCCTGAAACTTTAGAAACTGCTAAATCTTTAATGAAAGATCCAATTGTTTTAAAAACTGAAAGCAAGCCTTCAATAAACCCTAATATTAAGCATATGTTTATTGTATGTGAAAGACGTGATAAATTTGAAACCTTAAGAAAGCTTCTTGTAGCTGTTAATCCTGAGAAAGCAATTATTTTTGTTAATGATAATGAGGATATTGAGCTCACAACAGTAAAATTAAACTATCACAGTAAGGATTGCTTTGCTATGACCGGTAAGATCTCTAAAGAAGATAGAAAACTTGCAATAGAAAGTTTTAGAAATGGAAAAATTAAAATATTAGTTTCATCAGATGTTACCGCAAGAGGTCTTGATGTTGAGGGTGTAACCCATGTATTCCATTTAGATTTACCATTGAAATTAAATGAATATTTACATAGATCTGGTAGAACTGCTAGAGGAAACGCTCATGGAACTTCTATATGTTTAGCTACGGCAAAACAACTTAATATAATTAAGAAGTATGAAAAGGAATTTAATATACAATTTGAGCAAAAAAAGGTCTTTGGCGGTATCTTAGAAGATTATGCTTATACAGCCGATCAAAAATCGCCTAAAGTTAAAAGTAATTCTTACAATAATAAAGTTTTCAAATCAAAATTTCATAATTAATTAAATAAAAAGATTTCTATCTAAGAATTAGGATAGAAATCTTTTTATTATATTGCATTGTTCTCAAGCCAATCAACGATATATTTTATCACGTGTTCTTCATTACTTGAAGCAATGAAATTCGCATGCTTTTTCAATTCATCTGATCCATTTTCAGGACAAAATGAAAAGTCAGCTTCCTTTAATAATTCTAAGTCATTCATGTTATCCCCCACACATATAACCTTTTTAGAATTCAAATCAAACCTCTCTTTTATATTTCTCAATGCTTGTCCTTTCGATTCGTTCAATGGTAAAATTTCATAAGAGGTTCTCCCGCTTCTAGTACCTTTTATATTATATTTATTATAAAAACTTTCCTCAACATCATTGATTATGTTAGGTTCTCCAACAATCAATACTTTATTCCACTCTTTTAGGAATATTTCTTCTGTAACATTGTAAATTATATCAAGCATTTTTGTAGCAGGTCTCTTTGAATGGCCAGAGTCTTTTATAACATATAATTTTCTATTTGCATATATCTCTATCCCTATGTTTTTGTAATCTGTTAATAGTCTTTTGACAACTTGTTTTTGCTCTTCATCTATGAATTTCTCCATAATTACTTTTTTATTGTTATAATCATAAATAAGTCCACCATTATATACTATTATCGGCAAATTCATTTTGATACTGGAGATATACTCTTCAGTAGCCTCTATTACTCTTCCTGTTGCTACTGAAAACATTCCACCATTTTTTATAAAGTAATTAATCGCATCAATATTCTCCTTTGAAATTTTTTTGTTATTATTCAATAACGTTCCATCCAAATCTGAAAATATAACATATCCACCAAATTTATTTTTCATAAGTCACCTCACATTTTAGTTATACAAGTTAATATTAATCTTAAATTTCAAAATATATATATAGATTTATTATATATAATTTTATCATAATCAACTTAGATAATTTATACTCATTTATTAATTATTTTGAATTTCATATAATATTTTAAATAATCAAAATAAAATTCTTATAAAAATTTTTAAAATCTCTCCCTTTATCTCTTAAATATTATATATTTAATTTTTCTCTTGTTTTTTCTGTTAATTTATAGTATATTTACAACATGATGTTCAAATAACAAATTAAAGGAGGTTTAACTATGAATATAATAAAATTATTTAATAAAATTGCAAAATTAAACATATTAATTTATTCATCTGTGGAGCCTCGTGAAATCCATATTATTTGATATTATTTTTTATTATCAATATTTTATTTTGCGTTTAACACAGCTCTGAATGGCTGTGTTTTTTTGCGCTCAAAAAATTCATATTTATAAAAGGGGGATTTTTATGACATTGTTTAAAACTTACATTAGCAGGCATTGGAAATTTCTAATCATTCCAATTACCGCAATGATAGGATGCATTTGTGTAGATAGTACTTATCCTTATCTCCAAAAGATATTTGTAGATAATATAATACTTGGAGATATGAAAGATGATTTATTTATTTTTATAATAATTTTAATTGTACTCTCTCTAACCCAAGGTGTTTTAGGTTATTTAAAAGAATATCTATTTGATAAATTTGCCTTAATTGTCTGCAAGAAAGTCAGACAAGATTTATATTTGAAATTTCAATCCTTTGAATTTTCCTTTTTTGACAGCAACAATACTGGTGAATTACTTTCTAGAATAATTGAGGATGTTGATATTGTTTGGGATACTTTAGCTTTTGGAATGAGAGTTTTTATTGAAGCTATAATACTTTTTTCAATATCTGCAATCATTATGTTTAGCATAAATGTTCCATTAACAATCGTATGTTTAATCGTATTACTGCCAGTAGGCTATATTGGAACAATTATGGACAAGAAGTTTTGGACTGTTTATTCAAAGATCAGTGACCAAACTGCTGAAATAAATTCTATTGTTCAACAGGATGTCTCAGGAATTAGGTTAGTAAAAGCTTTTGCACGCGAAAAATATGAAATATCAAAATTTTTAAAGGTAAATAAAAAGTTCTTTGATTTAAATGTTGAACAAGCTAAAATAGTCGGTACTTATGGTCCTGTAATTGAATTTTTAACAAACGCAGCTCCAATTTTAATGATAATGTTTGGGGGATATTTATGTATTCAGGGTAATTTAAGTTTAGGAAGCTTAGTTGCATTTACTAGTTATATTTTTAATCTTTCTTGGTGTGTGAGAAATTTAGGTTCTCTTATAAATTTACTTTCTCAAAATAAAGCTTCAATGGAAAAAATATCAGATATATTAAATAGGAAATCAAAAATAGTCTCCAAAGAAAATGGCTATAATCCAGCTAAAGTTAAAGGAGATATTATTTTTAAAAACGTAAGCTTTTCTTATAATAATTTAGAAGTATTACATGATATAAATTTAAATATTCCTGCTGGCAGCAGTGTGGCTATAATGGGAACCACAGGCTGCGGCAAAAGCGCCCTGATTTCTTTAATCGGAAGATACTATGATGTAACCAAAGGTGAAATACTAGTTGATAATGTTAATGTTAAAGATTGGAACTTAGAAACCTTAAGGTCATATATTTCTATTGTTTTTCAAGATACATTTCTATTTTCTGATACAATAAAAAATAATATTGATTTTGGCAGCAATAAATCTGAAAAGGAATTAGTAAAAGCAGTTAAAGACAGTTGCGCTTATTCTTTTATTCAAGAAATGCCTGAAGGTTTTGATACTATTATAGGTGAAAGAGGTCTTGGATTATCAGGCGGCCAGAAACAAAGATTGTCTATCTCGAGGGCAATGATTAGAAAATCGCCAATTCTCATTCTTGATGATTCGACTTCTGCTCTTGATATGGAAACTGAGTTCAAGGTGCTCCAAAATCTAAAAAATAATAAAACAAAGACTACAACCTTTATAATTGCACATAGAATATCTGGCGTAAAGGATGCTGATATTATTTTATTCATGAAAGATGGTAAAATAGTTGAAAAAGGTAATCATGGCAGTTTAATTAATATTAAAGGGTATTATTATAATGTTTACTCCCATCAGTTTCAAGATTTTGATACCCTTGCACTGGAGGCGAATTAACATGAATGACATTGCAAACGAATCTTCTAAAATAGAAATTATAGAAAGATTATTATCTTATGTAAAACCATATAAGCTGAAAGTTGCTTTTGTTATACTGCTTCTGCTTATTGTCATGGCTTGCAATACCTTAACGCCTTATTTAATGAAAGTCTCTATTGATACTTTTGTAAAAGGAAAAAACATCAAAGGATTGTTATATATAGGCACTTCCCTAATATTTATTAATTTAATATCTATGATTTTATCTAGAATAAGAACAACTTCTATGTCTAAAATAACTAACCAGATATTGGTTGATATAAGACATAGTCTATACACTCATATTCAAACCTTAAGCTTTAATTTCTTTGACAATAGGCCTGTTGGGAAAATTATCTCTAGGGTTGTTGGTGATGTAAATGCACTTCAAAACCTATTAAATAATAGCATTGTAAATTTAATTCCAAATATATTTACTATTATTTTAGTAGTTTGTATGATGCTTATTTTAAATATATCACTTGGTGCCATTTGCTTAATTACAATACCATTCTTAACCTTTGTTATGTTTTTTATCGAAATCAAAGCTCATGATAAGTGGAAACTTTTTAGAGAAAACAGATCTTCCTTAATTGGATACACTCATGAGTCTTTATCAGGTATGAAAGTAATTCAAGGTTTCAGTAAAAAACTATATACTAAAGGAATATTTGATATCCATATAGGTAAACATGCTGATGGTTTTATGACAGCAGTATACACTCAGGATTTTTTCTGGCCATTTCTAGATTTATTTCGTGGTATAAGCATTATAATATTGGTCGTCTCTGGATTTATATTAACTTCAAGAGATAACCTTACTCTCGGTACTTTAATAGCGTTTTTTATGTATATGGAAATGCTTTGGAGACCAATAATAAATCTCTCTTCATTTTATAATGCTTTTGTAACCAGTATGTCTGCTGGCGAAAGAATATTTGATATTCTAGATACCAAAAGTGATATGATAGATTCAGCTTCATCTAATATCCTTCCTAAAATTAAAGGAAATATTGAATTTGATCACGTTACTTTCTCTTATGCTAAAGGAGAAATTGCTGTCTTAAAAGATACTTGCTTTAATTTAAAAGCAGGAGAAAAAGTTGCTTTAGTTGGAGAAACAGGTGCAGGTAAAACTACAATAACCAATTTAATAAGCAGATTTTACGATCCCACTTTTGGTACTGTAAAGATTGATGGCACTGATATAAAAGGTGTTACTGTTGAAAGTTTAAGAAGTCAGATGGGTATAATGCTTCAGGATTCATTTTTGTTTTCAACTTCAATAAAGGAAAATATACGTTATGGAAAATTAAATGCTACTGACGCAGAAGTAATTCAGGCTGCTAAAGCTGTCAATGCTCATGAATTTATTGAAAAACTTGAAGATGGCTATGATACAGAAGTAAATGAAAGAGGTTCTAGGCTTTCTCTTGGACAAAGACAATTAATAGCTTTCGCAAGAGCATTAATTGCAGATCCTAGAATATTAATCTTAGATGAAGCAACAGCAAATATTGATACCGAAACTGAGTTATTAGTTCAATCTGGTATTAAAAAACTTATGGATGGAAGAACTTCTATCGTAATAGCACATAGGCTTTCTACTATACGTGATTGTGATAAAATCTTCGTTCTCTCTCATGGTAAAATAGTCGAAGCCGGAACCCACGATGAACTCCTTGCAAATCAAGGCTACTATCACAAATTATATTCAGCACAATATAGTTTTTTAAAAAAAGATGCATAATATATTTATTAATGTACGATAATAAAATTGATTTATTATTGTACATTTTTTCTTTACTAATAATTCATTGCATGGTGAATATATCCTTTATTGATTATTAGTATGCTATCCGTAAAATTATTGTAATAAATATTATATCTTTATTACGACTTTCTTAAATAAACAGCTACTAAAAAAAATACTGTTATAATGATAATTATTCAATAAGCGATACTATTCTTCCTAATTGAGTAGTAATCGTAATCTTAAACAACATATCGGAGGGACAATATAATGAAAAAGAAGATTATTAGTCTATTATTAATTGCAATTATTAGTTCAACAGCACTAATTTCTTGTGGTAATACTAAAGCACCATCAGATTCAAATAAACAACCGTCGGTGACAGAAGAGCAATCACCTAAAGATACTTCTAAGGATTCTAAGATAGTAGGTGAAAATAATAAGCCAACAGTTGAGGTAAAACAAATTGCAACAATCGCTGATTTTAAAGATAAAAGTAAAGCTGATATAGAAAAAATTCTAGGTAAGCCTGTAAGTGAAGATGATTCTAAGTCTACATACGAAAAAGACAATTATACTTTTGAAGTCACTTATTTAAATTCAAAATGCAATGAAATCAAAATAACACCTAAAACAGATATGAAATTTCCAGCTGATGGAGCAAATATTTTAAATTTAGTCGGAATTAATGCTGGAGATCCTGATAATCTTTCACCTGCTGGTATGGAATGGGATAATAAATTTGATACGTATAAAATTAACGTAGTTTCAGACAATCAAGTCCAAGGGAAAATTTCATATGCAGATATTATCTTAAATGACCCATCAAAATAAATCGATGATATTAAACACAGTTAAATAAATAATTTAGGTCACAAAAAACCATGCTTTTCAGTGACCTAAATTTTTGTTTATAATATTAATTTTCCTTGTGAAGTTCCCTTACTTTCAGAACAGGTATACTGTGAATTAAATTATTATCATCTTTTACAATTGAACTACTAATTACCCCCTTAACTTCTACATTATCATTTTCATTTAATTCCTGAGCCTTATCATATTCGCCTATTATTCCAATAATTTTCGAATCAGCTGCACAACATGTCATTACAATTCTTCCCAAGATAAATTGATTCTTATTCAAATAATTTTCCTTGCAGATAAAACCATGAATTTCTAATTCTTTCCCAATATATTTCTCAGGATTTTCTCTAATATCCTCAAGCAACATCGGATTATTTTTATCAACTTTTATTACCTCATATATATTATTACTTATCTTTTCTATATCATTTTTGCTTAAACTATCGTAAGAAAATTCATGTTTATATAGATATTCTCTATCCATTAAACCATTCTTGTTTTCTGTAAGTTCCTTTCCTAATTCAGCATGTTTGAATGTCTGCAGATTATTTACAGATGTAACTCCTAATAGCAATGCTATTATAATCGGCATAAGTTTAATTTTAATTTTGCTATACCCTTTGCATGTAAATATATTTTTTATTTGAAAGATACTAATAATACTTATCATTCCTATTGTTATATAAGTATATTTAATCATATTGCTGCCTACATAAAAGCTTATCTTTTTAGTGAACATTAAATATGAAACGAAAGCATCTAATAATATTAAAACTACGAACCATAGAAATTCATCAAAATTAAATCTTTTCACTTATTATTCTGCCTCCCTTTTTGTATTTTAAATTTCTTTAATATACACAGTAGCTTATATTCCGCATATCATAAATAAAAATGAAATTAAGAATACAATACTTACAGTTATTACACTAAATTTAAGAACAAAACTTTTTTTGAAGGCGCCTATAATCATTATAAGATTTTTCAAATCAAGCATTGGCCCTAAAAGTAAAAAAGCCAATACTCCGCTAACCGAATAATTACCTAAAAAACTTCTGCCTACAAATGCATCAGCTTCTGAACATAGAGATAAAAAGAATCCAAGGAACATCATAATAATTATTCCGAAAATTTTATTTCTAGAAATAAAGTTAATTCCTCCATATGTTACAACGACTTGAAATGCACTTGAAATAAAAGCCCCAAATATTAGATATCCCATTATATCTAAAAATTCCCTATTTGCATGTTCAATTATAGAAAGTAATCTATTTTTACTGCCTAAATACGAATTATTACATCCACAATTGCAATAATTCCCATTATCTAAAAAATCTCTAATTAATGATTGTTTATCTTTTTCAAGTGCGTTTACTATTATTCCTATTAAAATAGCAGCTACAAAACCTCCTGCCATTCTGAGAATAACCATAGCTTGTTTATCATAAAACGCATAATAAGTGGACATAATTACAACTGGATTAATTATTGGTACTGCAAGCATAAATGTTACTCCAAATCCAACTGGTACACCTTTTTGTATAAGCTTTCTTGTTACAGGTACAATCCCACATTCACAAACTGGAAATATAAGTCCTATTAGAGCCGCTCCAAGATATCCCAAAATACTTGTTTTAGGTATTATCCTAGCTATTAGTTCTTCAGATATACAAGTTTGGATTATTGCTGATATTAATGAGCCCAAAATAATAAAAGGAATTGCTTCAAGAACAATACTTGTAAATATACTTGCAAAATCCCCTACTTCCTCTATATATAAGTTTGTCCCATATATCTTATAGATATGCCATAATAATATTGCTGTAATCATAGCTATAAAAGTAAAAGTTCTACTTCTAGAAATATTCATATTACTTTTTTATTTCCTCCTGAATTTATATATTCTCTCTTAAAAATTTAATTTAGAATTTGCTATTTTAATTCTTATTTTTTTTAAATAACCATTATCTATCGCCTTAGATTCTCTAAGTGCTGAGTTCAAAATATATTTATTATTAACTCTTAATAGAAAAGCTTTTGAGTTAAGTTCTTTTACTTGTTTAAATCCTTCCTCCAATATTTTTTTATTACAACTATCTATATTATTAACAACAATCATATTTGCATATTGTATAAATGGAATAATAAAACTTCCTACATTATCGATATATTGTTTTAAATTTCTACCGTCTGCAATAAAAAATATTGTAGTAATTCTGCTACATTGCCTATAAGCTTTTTCATTTAACATATCAAATAATTCCTTTAAATTATAAGTTCCATTATATTCAATAATTACTCTATTAGGATCGAATTCTTTAATCAGATAAATCATTTCTTCTTTAAGATTTTTCAAATCATTTATTGTTTTTACTTTTATTAATTTATTATATTGCCTGATACTTCTTTCTCCTTTTTCTAATTGAAAAATCAAGACTTTCTCACCCTCCACTTGACTTTCTTGCAAAAAAGAATTAATAAAGGAAGTTTTCCCCGCTCCTAAGAACCCCGTTACAATCTCAATATGTATTTTCACTATTCCACCACCTCTATCTATTTACTACAATCTAATATTCTTAAACACTTATATACTCATTCTAATTAAATAATTCAAATAACCTTTTTCTATCTAATTTACTTCCGATTATTGATATAACATTTTTATCAGCCCATCTGATTTCTCTACTTTTAAACTCATTCGGAACATAATCAAACTGATAATAAGCCCCATCTTCTCCTTTTAGAAACCCCTTTGCTCTTATTACATTTCCAAACTTCTTATTACTTGCTATAAATTCAAACTTTTTTTCTATCTCCTGCACACTCATTCTTTCTATAATATTTATTGGATAACTTTCAAAAACTTCTTTAGCTATATGACCACCTTCTCTTCTTAAAATTTTTTTCGCTTCTGATTTTATAAATCCTATCTCTGCTTCTTTCTTTATATTATTTGTTTGGACGAATTCCTCAGCTTTTACTTTATCCCAAGGCTTATATATTATTTCTGCCTTTGAATTATATTTTTTTAAAGATTCTATTGTCTCCTTGATATTTTTATCATCCACTAACTGACTTCTACTTAAAACAATTTTGTCAGCTTTTCTTATTTGATTTTCATAAAATTCTTTGAAATTTTTTAAATATATATCATAATTTCTAATATCAATTAAAGTAAAAACATTTCTGATTTCTATTTTAGATTCAAATCTTGTTTCACTAAGTATTTTTAGTACTTCACTTAATTTAGCAACTCCAGAAGGCTCAATTATTATATTATTAGGAGAATATTTATTAATCACTTCCGCCACTGCTTCTCCAAAATTTCCTGATACCTGACAGCATATACATCCAGAATTAATTTCTTTTACTTGAATGTTACTCTCCTTTAATACATCCCCATCTATACCTACTTCACCAAATTCATTTTCTATAATTATTGTATTTTTCCCATAGACTTTTTCACTTAGCAGCTTTCTGATAAGCATTGTTTTCCCAGCACCTAGAAAACCTGAGAATATATCTACTTGAACTTTCATTTAACATTCTCCTTTTCATATTTATCTAAATTGTCTTCATATTTCTATTTATACTATTTTCCATCAATATATATGAATGAATTTTATTTACAATAATAATTGAAAAAGCATCCGCAATTAATAATTATTTATTAATTGCGGACGCTTTTAATTTATATTTTAACAATTATATACTATAAAAATACTTACTTAATTTATACTTGTCCTATTATAGAACAAACTCTTATTTTTAATCTAAAACTTAAATCATAGCTCTATCTTATCAATATGGATAGTAGAAGAAATGAGTTGCTCTATCTGTAGTTGCAGTATCTTGTAGCACTAATCTTTTATGAAGAACTTGGTTGCCAAAGCTTGTCCTTTGATTGTCTACAATATAAGCATACCCATCCTTATCCCAGCACATAAATATATATACGTGAGAATAATTATTTGTAAATACAATATCTCCTGGCTTAATTTGCGAGAAATCGTAGCTATATGCAAATCCTAAGCTTTTTAATAAGTTTTCAAATTGATATGTATTACATGTAGCTTTGGGAATATTTACACCAATCCTTCTTAATGCTTCGGAAGCAAAGTATACACAGTTATTACTTGTATTCCCATCATGTAATGCTACTGCTGCGCTATCAACACTCAATTGATTATTAACATCGGTCATATATTTGAATAATTGATAATCTGTATTTGAATGTGAATAATAAGAGTAAGTATTTACAGTTTGACCATTAGGTTGAACATAAGTATAATTGTCAACCCATATATTATTCATTAATGATCCATCACTATTAAATCTATATTTTTTACCTTCTATAGTCGTATCTCCACTTGCCATCGCACCTGTATTAGCATCTAAATAGTAAGTTTTTCCGCCTAAGGATAACCAGCCATTTTCCATTCCGCCCGCATCAGTAAAATAATACCATTTTCCACCTATCAATTGCCATCCTGTAAGCATTACTCCATTATTATCTAAATAAAATTTAACACCTTTTATAGTTTGGAATCCCTTTTGCATAATTCCATTTTCATTAAAATAATACCATTTTCCATCTATCAGCTTCCAATTACTCTTAACAATACCATTTTGCATGTCATAATATGATTTATTACCATCTTTATCAGTTTCCCAACCTTGTCTTACACTTCCATCTTCAGTAAATTCATATACTTTTCCATCTATTGTCTGCTCGCCAGCCGAAAGCCTTTTCCCATTTCTATCTAAATAAGTTAACTTACCTTTCAAATAATACCAGCCTTCGTCAAGTTGAAATTTATTTCCTTCAACATCACAATAAGCATAGTTGTTCTTAACAATTTTTTGTTTTATATTATCAGGCAATTCTTCTAACTTATTATCCCCTAAATCTAAGTGAGATAACATAGGTAAATCTCCTAATTCCTCAGGAATTTCTCCACTTAACCTACAATAATTTAAATCTAAATACTCCAAATTTTTTAATAATTTAATCTCATCTGGTATAGTATCATCTATCTTCTCGTATCTTAAGTCAATCTTTTTTATACTTAATAAATCCTGTGCTGTAAGATACCGTACATTCTTATTTAATTGCTTCGCGACTTCCTCAGTCAGCCAATTATCTTCAATTTTCACTGTACTTTGTTCGCTTATTTCTCCATTAATTCTACTATCTTGTGCATGTGCAATCACTGGAACACTAGTTACACATAAAAATGCTGCCAGAATTGCTAAGTTTTTTATCTTATTACGTCGCATCTAATCGTCTCCCCTTTTCTTTTTGCGTATAAATTATACCATTTTGTACATTTAGATTCAAATAATTGTAATCCCTAATATTTCAAGTCAGTTTACATTATTTAACCAACTATAAAATTATACAATAATATTTTTCAATTTATGGCCTTTTATGAAAATTCTTAATTTTTTCTTCATAATCTAGATAAAGTTTCTTATTTGAAAAAATAAAATTATAATACTTCATACATATATTTATCGGAATATATAATTTTTCCTAAATAGTTAATAATAATAAAAAATGATTTTACATGTATAACTCGAATACTGTAAAATCATTTTTCATTATATGATATAACTTCTAATTTTATATCAGTTTATTATTCGTAAAAATTCTAAAGTAACGTCTTTAAGATCTTTTTTCAATTCATCTACGTCATAATTCAATTTACTCATCATATTATCAATTAAATTTCCCACTTCATCCATATTAACAATCAGCTTAATTGTTTTATGTTTAAATTGTTAAATATAAATATAATAGTTTAATTGTATTTTCAAAAGCACTATAGTGACTTCTTTCCATACCATGAGATGCGCTGACTCCTGGTCCTATTAAGGCCCCACGAATATTATTTCCACCTTTTAATGCTGCTCCGACATCTGAGCCATAAAAAGGATAAATATCTACAGCGTATTTTAATTCATTTTCTTTTGCTAAGTTAACTAATCTTGTTACCATATTGTAATCGTATGGTCCACCTGAATCTTTAGCACAAATTGACACATCATATTCTGAGCAGCTTAAATCATCCCCGATGCAACCCATATCAACTGAAATCATCTCTGTTATATCACTTGGTATATAAGACGCTCCATGGCCAACTTCCTCATACGTAGAAATTAATATTTTAGTTGTGTATTTAGGAACTATTTTTTCCCTGCTAAATAACTCTAACAATCCTATAATACATGATACACTACCTTTGTCATCAATAAACCTAGATTTAATAAATCCACTATCTGTGATTGTAGTCTTAGGGTCTATAAAAACAAAATCCCCAGGACATATTCCTAATTTCTGTACATCTTCTTTTGAATTAACATTTTCATCAATTCTTATTTCCATATTTTTAGGATCTCTTTTTTTACTTGAACTATCATCAAATACATGTGCAGCTGGACTTGTGCTTAAAAATGTACCTGTATATTTTTTCCCTTCTCTCGTTCTAATGGTGCAATATTCTCCATCTAAGGTTGGAACTATCGGCCCTCCAAGTACTGTAAATTTCAATTTTCCATTAGAAGTTATAGATCTAACCATGGTTCCTAGAGTATCTACATGTGCAGATAACCCTACTATCATATCTTCTGATTTACCCTTTACAGTGATTATTCCGCAGCCCTTATTATTGGTTTCAAAATCATATCCAAGTTTTTCTGCAATATCCTTTATTTTATCCATTATCTCAAAGCAGAAGCCTGTGGGGCTATCATATTCTAATATTTCCTTGGCTGTTTTTAAAACATACTCTTTATTAATATCTAAATTCACAAAATCCATCTCTCTTTCAAAATTAAAATTTATGGGCCAGACTTATGAACGCTTCTTCATTATTATATAAACTCTATTTACATCTTAATGTCATCCATATTCCACCATTCTAGTCTACCACAATTATTAATAGCTGCAAGTTTTTCAAAAATTATAATTATTTATTTTCACGTAAAAAATAAGTTATACGATCAAAAGAATATAATTCTCAAGGTTATATAACTTATTTTCAAATTCTCTACTTATTATTCAATATTAATTTAAGCTTCTCAATTAGCTTTTCCATTTCTTCATCTGTACCTATAGTTATTCTTAAAAAATTATCTATTCTATTTTTATTGAAATACCTTACTAATATTCCGTTATCTTTTAGAGTTTCGTATAGATACTTACCTGAAACCTTGGAATGTCTTGCAAAAATAAAATTTGCTTTTGATTCTAAAACATTAAAATTTAATTTTTTCAGCTCAATACATGTTTTTTCTCTTGTATTTATTATTTTCTTTGTTATTTCTTTAAAATATTCATTATCTTGTATTGCCGCTCTAGCCCCTGCTAGCGCTGCTCTATCTATTGTGTAGGAATTTATACTGTTCTTTATTCTATTTAAACCTTCAATTAAATCTTTATGACCTAATGCAAATCCAACTCTAAGTCCAGCTAATGAACGTGATTTTGATAAAGTTTGAATAACTAACAAATTATTATAATCCTTTATATATTTAACCATAGATTCTCCACCAAAATCTACATACGCTTCATCAATAATAACTACACTGTCCTTATTAGCTTCAATTAACTTTTTTAACTCCTCCACATCTATGTATTTTCCTGTAGGTGCGTTAGGATTTGGTATTATTACACCACCATTTTGTTTTTTTAATTCATCTAAAGGTATATTAAACTCTTCATCCAATTTTACCAGCTTATAATCTAAGTTTAAAAGCTCTGCATAAACTGGATAAAAAGAATAACTTATATCTGGAAATAAAATTTGCTTATCTTTAGAAAAAAACGTCATAAATGAAAAAGCTAATACTTCATCTGAACCATTTCCAATAAAAACCTCATCCTTATTTAGGCCATAATACTTCGCAATTTCACTTATAAGGTCACTACAGGTCGGATCTGGATAAAGTTTCAAATCATCATTAACTGCATTTTTTATGGCTTCAATAACTTTTCTTGATGGCGGATATGGGTTCTCATTAGTATTTAACTTTATGTACTTTTTATCCTTAGGCTGCTCCCCAGGCACATAAGGTTCTATTTCTTTTACTTTATCATTCCAATATTTACTCATTTAACTGCCCCCTAGTTAATTCTACTTCTTAGGCACAAAAAATGAATCAAAGCTCCCAAATATATTTTCTATTAAATAATTATAAAATAGAGAAATACACTATTAATTCATTTTTTGATTGTGCCTTTTTAGTATATTATACATTAATATGCTTTGGAAATACAAAACATATCCTCACAAAATTTTTTTGTCTCCAGACTTTATCTTTTAGTATTTTATAATTTTTAAATATAAAGCATATATACTCTTTTACAAAAATGAATCTTTTAAAATATATACGGAATCAAAGCCCATGATTCTTTTATGTATTTTTTATATTCTTCACCAAATTCCTCTACTAAAAATGCCTGTTCTCTTTTTATTTTTATAATATATATAACTAACATAATGCAAAATCCAATAAGAGATGCTAAATTTCCAATTGCGATAAGGTTTCCTAAAAATCCACATACCACTCCTGTATAAATAGGGTTTCTTATATATTTATATGGGCCGCTGCGAACCAGTCTTTGCCCTTCTACCTTTTGAATGGCTCCACTCCAATTTCTTCCTAAGACTACTCTAGCCCATATAGCAAATAAAAGTGATAATACCAAAATTATAATTCCTATATACCCTGCATATTCATAAGGATGTAATATTGTTTTCCATAAAAATACTCCTTTAAATTCAACAAATGTTAGGAAATAAGAAATTATCAC
Source organism: Bacillota bacterium (assembly GCA_023435985.1). Lineage (GTDB taxonomy): Bacteria > Bacillota > Clostridia > Clostridiales > Clostridiaceae > Clostridium. The sequence goes on from JAEZKY010000043.1 coordinate 17,987, forward strand.
AAGTAATAAATGTAGTCCTCTTACTATACTTTTCTGACCACTTGATTCTTTTTTTACCTTTGATCTAGTTTTTATAGCTGCTAACATCCAATAAATCCAGAATATCCCCCAAATGTAACCAGCAATAGTAGTATTACTCATAAAACTCCCTCCTATATATCTCATTAGGCTTGATTACAGCATCTAATATAATTCTGTAATTTCTGAAACTGTATCATTTATCATCTTATTTTTCGCATAAAAACTTATAAATAAAAATAATTTATCAATTCTAGTATATACTTCTTCATAATTTCTATTAACGAATCAAATATTATTAACTTTGCCAATAGCTTGAAGTATTTTTAATTATATATCCTGATTATTTTATTTATACATTTTCAATTATTAACACTGCTTTTGATTTGCATACAAAAAAAATGCAACGAGGCAGTATTTTTAAATATATGGCTCATTACATTTTCTTTATATATCTGTTATATCCTAGTTACAAAATTAATATTACAATCATTTTGCATAGATATAAGGATGTTTAAAATCACTAATAATCATTTTATGACATCCTTATATGAAACACCAACTTAACAATACACTTTTTCTGGATTTAAGATATTATTCTTATCAAATATCTTTTTTATCTCCTGCATATACATTAATTCTTTTTCTCCTGTAACCTTCTTGAAATATTCTTTTTTAGTAATTCCTATACCATGCTCTCCTGATGGCAGACCATTAAGTTCGTGACTCTTTATATAAAGTTCAAGAGCTAACCCATGGGATTTTTTCTTCCACTCCATCTCTTCCATACCGTTTCTTATTATACTTACATGGGTATTTCCGTCACCAGCATGTCCAAAATATATTACCTGAAGTCCATGCTTTTCTCCACATTTACTAGTAAAATCTACGAATTCTGTTGTTTTATCTATAGGAACAACTATATCGATAGGAAGCTGTTCATTAAATTCCATAACTGAACTTGCTAAAGCACCTCTTATTTTCCACGTGTCTATGGCTTCATCGCTATTTAAAATTCTAAATTCTAAAGCTCCGCTGTTTATTGCTGCTTCCTTTGCCTTTGTATAATTTGATACTATTTCATCCTCTTCGCCATCAAAGGTGAGAATTAAATAAGCATTTCCTCTATCTGAAGGCAATTTTAAATTTAAATACCGCTCTGAATTTTGAACAATATTTCTTTCCATAAATTCTATTGCTGTTGGGTTAGCGCTAGATTTTATTATCCTGCTCACACTGTTTATACCGTATTCTAAGCTATCAAATGATATTAATATACTGACCGTGTGTTTAGGTTTGGGTATAAGTTTTAAGACAGCTTTTGTTATAACTCCTAACGTTCCTTCAGAACCAATGATTAAATTTTTTATATCTAAACCAGAGCTATTTTTTATAGTCTTGCTTCCAACAGTTATAAGCTCACCATTTCCTGTAACTACCTCTAATTCACGTACATAGTCACGGGTTACTCCATATTTTACAGCTCTCATCCCACCAGCATTAGTGCTTATATTTCCACCAATAGTTGATGATTTTTCACCTGGATCTGGAGGATAAAATAAGCCTTTTTCTTCAACATACTTTTGAATTTCCTTCAATAAGACTCCTGGTTCTACAGTTATAAGGAGATTTTCTTCATCTATCTCCAGTATTTTATTCATTTTTGATAAATCTAAAATTATTCCCTTTTTATTTGGTATAGTTGCTCCTGTAAGACAAGAGCCTGCACCTCTAGGTGTAACTGGAATTGAATTTTCATTTGCAAATTTAATTACTTCTGCTATTTCTTTATTATTTTCTGCAAAAACCAAAGCATCTGCATCCCCATAATCTAAATCAAGTCCATCCGTTAAGTATTTTTTATCTATTTCATTTCCAAATATAATTCTTTCTTTATCTTTAATTATATTTTTTAAAGCTGAATAATCCATATTTCTGCCCCCTACTAGTTCAATTTAATGCTTGAATACACAAAATGAGATAGCTATTTTCTAGATAATTTATTGGCAAGAGCATCTCCCGTAAGCTGAATTACCTGCACCAATATTAATAATATAATCACAGTTACAATCATTACTCCTGTTTCATACCTATAATATCCATATCGTATAGCTAAATCACCTATACCGCCGCCGCCAACAATTCCAGCCATAGCTGAATATCCTATTAAACTAACTAGATTTACTGTAATCCCTCTTATTAAGCTTGGAAGTGCTTCCACTATAAGCACATCAAATATAATAAGACGCATACTTGCTCCAGAAGAAATTGCAGCTTCTATAACTCCATTATCAACTTCACTAAAAGCACCCTCTGATAACCTTGCAAAAAATGCAATTGCTGCAATTGTTATAGGAACGGTTGCTGCTTCAGGTCCAATATTGGTTCCAACTATCACTTTAGTCAGCGGAAGTAGTAACACTAATAATATTATGAATGGAAGCGAACGAATTACATTTATAATAAAACCTGCGATATAATTAACTAATTTGTTTTTAAAAAACAATCTGCTGGAAGTTAAATATAATATAAGTCCTAAAGCTCCTCCAATAATTAAAGATATAATAATTGCTATTCCAATCATTTTTCCGGAATCTAAAACAGCTTGCCCAAGTTCACTTTTTAAGATATCAATTGTAGAATCCATATTTTATATCACCTCCAGATGTTCATTAACAATTATTTCAGTTTTTATTACATTTTCATTAATGTATTTTCTTGCTCTAGATATTTCTTCTTTATCTCCTGTCAAGTTAATAATTAAAGTTCCAATTGGCTTTCCGCTGATATACTCTATCTTTCCGTGGATAATACTTATATCTGTCTTAAAGTTCTTAGCTGCTTCTGAAATAATTGGTTTTAAACTATTCGCTCCCTTGTAATAAACTCTGATAACTTCACCTTTATCTATTGATCGTAATATTTCTTTCGGTACGTCTAAATTAGAATTTCTATTTATCAAAGATTTAGTCACATCATGCTTAGGTTCTGAAAAAATCGAATATACATCATTAATTTCAACAATTTCTCCTTCACTCATTACCGCTACTCTGTCAAATAACTTCTTAGCTACCTCCATTTCATGAGTTATGAATACTATTGTTATTCCTGTTTTATCTTTTATGTCCTTTAAAAGTTTGAGTATCTCTTCTGTATTTTCCAAGTCTAAAGCTGAGGTTGCTTCATCGCAAAGTAATATTTCAGGATTATTAGCAATAGCTCTTGCAATTCCGACCCTCTGTTTCTGCCCTCCGCTTAAATTAGATGGATAAGCTTCAGCCTTATCTTTTAAATTTACAAGCTCTAAAAGTTCGTAAATCCTCTCTCTTCTCTTTTCCTTAGGATAATTATCTGCTTTTAATACAAATTCTATATTTTCATAAATTGTTTTTCCGCTTATTAAATTAAAATGCTGAAATATCATACCTATTTTAAGTCTTGTCTTTCTAAGCTGCACTCTGCTTAATTTCGTAATGTCTCTTCCATCAACAAAAACTTCTCCTGAAGATGGCTTTTGTAATAAATTAATGACTCTAACCAAAGTACTCTTTCCAGCTCCGCTTAATCCCACTATTCCAAAAACTTCACCTTTATTAATTTTTAAGTTTACATTCTTTACGGCATTTACTATGTTTCCTTTCAACTTAAAAGCCACATTTATATTTCTTAATTCAATCATCACTTTCACCACCTATTTAAATCACTGAATAAGGAAAATATATCAAATCATATATTTTCCTTCATAATTAACAGTTAGTATTATTTCCACCACTCTGGCTTACTGAAATCTTTAAATTCTCCGTTTTCTATAGCTTCTTTAAATTCTTTAGATTCTACAGCTTCTTTTAAATCTTTTCCAAGATCTTTATCTAAATCATCAGTTCTTACTGCTATTACATTTTTATAGTTTTCTGATAATTTTTCAACAGCTAAAGCTTTAGAATAATCAAATTTAGAGGCAAAAGCAAAATTTCCAGGAATTGCTGCAGCATCAACACTATCTATGCTTCTTGCAAGCTGCGCTCCTTCAATTGGAGTAAATTTGATATTTTTAGGATTTTCAGCAACATCTTTTTCAGTTGCTTTTGTTTCATCAATATTATCCTTTAATTGAATAACGCCATTGTCTTTTAATAATTTTAAGGCTCTTGCTAAATTTGATGCATCATTTGGTATTGCTACTTTTGCTCCATCCTTTAATTGATCTAAAGAAGTTATTGTATTTGAGAATATCCCCATTCCAAGAGTTGGGACAACTATTACTGGTGAAATATTCAAATTATTATCTGCGCTGAATTTTTTTAAATATTCAGTATGTTGAAATAAATTCGCATCTATTTCCTTGTTATCTAATGCTTTATCCGGTTGAATGTAATCACTAAATTCCTTAGTTGTAACTGTATATCCTTTAGCTTTGAGCGCTGGAGCTAACGCTTCTTTAACCATATCCCCATAAGGTCCTGGACAAACACCTACTACAATATTCTTATTTCCTTCTTTGCTATCAGTTTTTGCACTTTCTTTACTGCTTCCGCAAGCAGCTAAACTTGCTCCTATTGTTCCTAAAACAACTAGTGCTGCTAACTTTTTTAAAATCTT
>JAEZKY010000068.1 GCA_023435985.1 Bacillota bacterium
GTGGACAACATCAAGTTATTATTGGAAATAATGTATCTTATGTTTATAAGGAATTTTTAAAATTAGGAAACTTTGGAGATGAAAGTGACATTGCAAAAGGTATAAAAAAAGAAAAGCTAACTATCAAAAAAGTTGGAACTAATATATTAGATGCATTAGTAAGTACAATGTCACCATTGATACCAGCAATTATTGGTGGTTCAATGGTAAAACTAGTAGTAATGATTTTATCTATGTTAAAAGTACTACCAGCAGACAGTACTACATATACCTTATTGAATGCTATGGGAGATGCAGCGTTTTATTTCCTTCCAATTATGGTGGCAGTATCGGCATCTAAGAAATTTAAAACTAATACTTATTTAGCTGTTGCAATAGCAGGACTTATGGTACATCCGGATTTTGTAAACCTAATGGCAAAAGCATCAGAAGGTAAGGCAGTAACTTTAGCGTTTATTCCTATTGCATCCGTTAAGTATACGTATACGGTAATACCAGCACTTTGTATGACTTGGATATTATCATATATTGAAAGATTTGTAGATAAGATAACACCAGAAGTAACTAAAAATTTCTTAAAACCAGCGATTATAGTATTGATTGCAGCGCCAATAGCAATTGGATTAATAGGACCTTTAGGTATATGGATTGGTACAGCGATATCATCTTTAGTTTATTTTGTTCACAGCCAATTAGGATGGGTATCAGTAGCAATAATGGGAGCTTTATGGCCACTACTTGTTATGACTGGAATGCATAGAGTATTTACTCCAACTATATTAACAACTATAGCAGAAACAGGCATGGAAGGAATGGTAATGCCTTCGGAAATAGGCGCGAACCTTTCATTAGGAGGATCAGCTTTAGCTGTTGCTTTCAAAACTAAAAATAAAGAGTTAAGACAAACTGCAATTGCAGCTGCTTCTTCTGCAATCATTGCGGGAATCACAGAACCAGCACTGTATGGAGTAGCATTAAGATTTAAAAGGCCTTTGATAGCATCATTAATTTCAGGTGGTGTATGTGGTGCCGTAGCAGGGATAGCAGGACTCGCAAGTAGATCTATGGCTGCACCAGGTTTGTTCACAAGTGTTCAGTTTTTTGATCCACAAAATCCATCAAGCCTTATTTGGATAATTGGAATAATGATACTGGCAGTCGTATTATCTTTCGTATTAACTCTAATATTTGGATTTGAAGATATTCCAGCAGAAGATAATATTGAAATAATGGGGGCAGATAATGAGTAAATACAGTTTCCCAGAAGAATTTCTGTGGGGCGGAGCTATTGCAGCAAATCAGGCTGAAGGTGCTTATAGAGAAGATGGAAAAGGTTTAAGTACTGTAGATGTTATACCACATGGAATAAACAGAATGAAAGTAAAATTAGGGTTAGAAGAAGATTTGACTTTGAAAGATAGTGAATTTTATCCAAGTCATGAGGCAATTGATTTTTATCATCATTATAAAGAAGATATTGCTCTGATGGCTGAAATGGGATTCAAAGTTTTTAGAACTTCAATCGCATGGACAAGAATATTCCCTAATGGAGATGATAGCAAACCTAATGAAGCAGGAATTAAATTTTATAAAGATTTATTTTTAGAATGTAAAAAATATAATATAGAGCCATTGGTAACATTATGTCACTTTGATGTTCCAATGGAACTGGTTAATAAATATGGATCATGGAAGAGCAGAAAAATGATATCATTTTTTGAAAGGTATGCAAGATGCTGCTTTAAAGAATTTGATGGTTTAGTTAAATACTGGCTGACATTTAATGAAATAAATATACTGATACATAGTCCTTTTTCGGGAGCAGGTATATATTTCAAAGAAGGTGAAAACAAAGAGCAGGTCAAGTATCAGGCAGCGCATCATATGTTAGTAGCAAGTGCCTTAGTAACTAAAATAGCCCATGAGCAAAATCCAGAAAATAAAGTTGGATGTATGCTTGCAGGAGGAGATTTTTATCCGTATTCATGTGATCCAAGAGATGTATGGATGGCTCATACAAAGGATAGAGAAAATTTATTTTTCATAGATGTACAGGCTAGAGGCAAGTATCCATCTTATTCAAAGAGGGTATTTGCAGAAAAAGAAGTTAGTATTGTAATGGAAGAAAATGATTTGGATATATTAAAAAATACAGTAGATTTTATATCTTTTAGTTATTATGCTTCTAGATGTGCATCTAAGGATATGGAAAATCAAACTGAAGCTAATGTTGTTAAATCCATAAAAAATCCTTATTTAGAAGTTAGTGAATGGGGATGGGCCATTGATCCGTTAGGTCTTAGAATAACTATGAATACTCTATATGATAGATACGAAAAGCCTTTATTTATAGTAGAAAATGGACTAGGTGCTAAAGATACAATAGAAGAGGATGGCTCAATAAATGATGATTATAGAATTGATTATCTTAGACAGCACATCATTGAAATGAAAGAAGCCATGGAGGATGGAGTTGAACTATTAGGATATACATCTTGGGGATGTATCGATTTAGTTTCAGCATCCACTGGAGAGATGAGCAAAAGATATGGATTTGTATATGTAGATAAACAAGATGATGGAACTGGAACTTTAGAGAGAAAAAGAAAAAAATCTTTTTATTGGTATAAAAAAGTAATAGAAACAAACGGTGAATGTTTAATATAAAAAAGTAATGATTGTTAAGTATGATTAGTCAAGCAGTTAGAAAAAATGTAGCTGATCCAATTCTAGGCGTGTATATGAAATACTTAAGTTATACGTTATGTAATAAGCATTTTTACAAAGGGGAATCTTAAAATTAATATATTATTTTAGATTCCCTTTTTAGATAAGAAATTTTAGTAGAGGAATTAGTTGATTAAAAAATAAGAGTAAAATACAAGGAGTGATATAATGAATATATTTCAAAAATTTATAAATAAAAAGCAAGAAGAAACAATTATAGAAAAAACGGAAAATGGTTTTATTTATGCGCCAATGGAAGGAGAAGTAATTCCTTTGAAAGAAATTAATGATGGTGTATTTTCAGAAGAAATGCTTGGAAAAGGATGTGGAATTAAGCCGACCGATGGAAAATTATATGCACCTTTTGATGGAGAAATTCTTTTAATTACAGAAACAAAACATGCAATTGCATTGAAAAGCTGTGATGGAATAGAACTACTAATTCATATAGGAATGGATACAGTTAAAATGAATGGAAAAGGCTTTAATCCATTAGTGAAAGCTGGAGAAAAAATAAAATGTGGACAATCACTGATGACATTTTCTATATCTGATATTGAAAAGGCAGGATATGTGACTACTACAGCAATAGTTGTAACAAACACTGATGAATATAGAGATATAGAAGTACTTGCACAAGGTCATAGAGAAAAATCAACAAAGCTTATCAAAATTTCATAAGACAGATTATACTGATGGTTTGTAAATGAAGTCATAAGGATAGGAATTTTATTAGTGGATTTCAAAGTTCACGCTACGCCTTCACCATAAAATCCACGACCATTTGTATGTGGCTTGAATAGCTACATACAGGTGGTTGTGTTTTTTTATTGTTACGGGTAGTCCACAAATCATGAATTTTAATTATATGATAATACAAGCTACATATTATTTACTAAAACAGTATTGAATTTAAAGACGTCATATCTATGGTGCGTTTTCGAATATTCGAAAATCTTACCATTTTCTAAATAGCATATTTTCTCAAGTTCTATAACAAAGTCAGACTCAGTCAAATTTAAATAAAGTTTATCGTTAGAGTTAGCCTCATCACCTTTTATAGAAATGTGGGCACTTTGAATTTTAAATCCAAGTTCATTAGTTATGTAATCATAAATAGAGCCTTCTAAATGTTGTTCTTTTAGTCCAGGTATAACATAAATAGGCATATAAGTTTCTTCCAGTATTTGTGGGTCATTATCCACAGAACGTAATCGTAAAATTTTATATATATATTCATCAGTGATGTTAAGTTTTTCTGCAATTTCTTTAGGTGGTGTGATAATAGAAAAATCTATCACCGTCGATTTCAGATGCTCTTTACTAAATTTTTTAGAATAACCTGAAATATTATCTAATTCTATAGTAGTTCTGCTAGATAGATTTTCCTTAACATAAGTACCAGAGCCTTGTCGTCTTATTAACATACCTTCTTGAACTAATAAATCTAATGCTTTAGCTATTGTAAGTTTACTGCAATTATAGCATTCAGCTAAAGAATCTCCATCTGGAATTTTTTCATTGGTTTTATAAATATAGTTATTTATCTTATTTTTTATATCTTCATATACTACTTTGTATTTAGGCGGCATATATAATCTTCCTTTCTCAATTGTTTCCACATATATATTATATATCAGATATAAATAAAAATATACTGGTATTTATATACCTTTTTATAAAAGGTATATATCTTTTATAAAAAGATATTGATTATTTTGAAAAGGACATATATAATCATAATTGAAAATGTTTTCTGCTCGAGACGAGAAACATAATATATATTAAGATGGGAGTTACTTATGAAAAAATTTTATGAATTTCCAGAAGGATTTTGGTGGGGGAGTGCCTCATCGGCAGAGCAATCAGAAGGCAAAGGTAATACTGATAAAGGAAAAACTATTTGGGATCATTGGTTTCAATTAGAAAAAAACAGATTTTATGATGAAGTTGGGCCAAATATTACTTCAGATTTTTTCTATAGGTATGAAGATGATATCAAATTAATGAAAGAACTTGGACATAATTCATTTAGAATGTCTATTTCGTGGGCTCGATTATTTCCAAATGGAGATGGAGAAGTTAATGAAAAAGCAGTTGAATTTTATAATAATGTAATTAATTCATTTATAGCTAATGATGTAAAGCCTTTTATTAACTTATATCACTTTGATATGCCGTTAGTAATGCAGGAAAAGGGAGGCTGGGAAAGTAAAGAGGTTGTTGAGGCATATGTGAACTATGCAGATAAGTGTTTTGAATTATTTGGAGACAGAGCTGAGCATTGGTTTACATTTAATGAACCTTTAGGACCAGTACTTGGAGGGTACTTACAAGATTTTCACTATCCAAACATAATAGATTTTAAGAGGGGTGCACAAGTAGCTTTTAATACAATTCTTGCACATGCAAAAGCCATTGAAAGATTTAAAAAACACAATCTAAAATCTAAAATTGGAGTAATATTAAATCTTAGTCCTACTTATCCAAGAAGTTCAAATAAGTATGATGTCGAGGCAGCAGAATATTGTGACTTATTTTATAATAGGAGCTTCTTAGATCCTTGTGCAAAAGGCGAATTTCCTAAGAAGTTAGTAGATACTCTTAAAAAATATAACCAAATTCCTATATATACAGATGATGAGCTAAAAATAATTAAAGAAAATACAGCTCAAATTTTAGGAATAAATTATTATGAACCAAGAAGAGCAAAGGCTAGAGAAAATGCTGTGAATCCTAATTCTCCATTTATGCCAGAATGGTTTTTTGATCCATATATAATGCCAGGAAGAAAGTTTAATAATTATAGAGGATGGGAAATATACGAGAAGGGAATACTAGATCTTTGCAACGATGTCAAAGAAAACTATGGAAATATAGAAGCTTTTATATCTGAAAATGGTATGGGCGTTACAAATGAAGAACGTTTTCTTGAAAATGGACAAATTAATGATGAATACAGAATTAATTTTATTAAGGGACATTTAAAATATGTTCATAAAGCAATTGAAGAGGGATGTAATATAAAAGGATATCATCTATGGACATTCATTGATTGTTGGTCATGGATGAATGCATATAAAAATAGGTATGGTTTAGTTAGTTTAGATTTAAAAACTCAAAAGAGAACAGTAAAGAAAAGTGGAGAGTTTTATAAACTGTTAGCTACAAATAATGGTTTTGAAGAATAAAAAAGGGGGAATATTGATGAACAAATTTTTTGAAAAACTAGGGAAAGTATCGCAAAAGTTAGGTGGAGAAATACACTTGAGATCACTTAGAGATGCATTTGCATCACTAATTCCATTCATTATTATTGCAGGCTTAATGATTTTCATTAACTATGTTGTTATTGAACCAACAGGATTTATGTCTAAAATAATTAATCCAGCAACATTAACTACTTGGCAAGATGTTGGAACATCTATTAATAATGGTACTTTAAATTTCTTAGCAGTATTGCTAGCAGGTGCATGTGCATATCATCTAGCAATAAATAGGAAATTCGAAAATCCAATAGCACCAGCACTTCTAGCTATTTCAATATTTGTTATTTTATTACCATTTGTGATTTCAACTACACCTGTAGGAGTTAAAGAGGCAGTTAAAGTTGCAGGAGTTATTTCTTATAGTTCCACTAATTCAGGTGGGATGTTCGTAGGTATTATAACTTCACTATTATCAACTGAATTATTTATGTGGCTATCTAAAAATGAAAAACTTAAGATTAATATAGGTGGAGAAGCAGTACCTCCAGCCGTTACAAAATCTTTTAATAGTTTAATACCTATAATGATTACTATTATAATTTTTGCTGTAGTATCATTTGCAATAAAGCAACTTTTTGGGACAGATGTAAATTCACTAATTTTAAAAACAATACAACGACCATTGGTAGCTCTAGTTACAAGTTTACCAGGATTTATAATATTAATGCTGTTGTCTAATTTATTATTTGCAATAGGGATACATCCAGGAGGTGTAATTGCGCCAATTATGGATCCAGTATTATACACAGCTATGAATGAAAATATGACTGCTTTTGCTCAAGGTCAACCTATTCCTCACATAATTAACATGGCATTTAAGGATACATTTGGGGTAATGGGTGGATCAGGTAATACTATCGCGTTATTAATTGCTATATTCTTATTCTCAAAGAGAAAGGATTATAGAGATATTGCTAAACTTTCCACAGCACCAGGTATATTTAATATTAATGAGCCAGTTATATTTGGTTTACCAATAGTATTTGATTTAACACTAATGATTCCATTTGTAATAGCTTCACCAATTTGCTTAACTGCTGCATACTTAGTAACTGAGGCAGGATGGATGTCACCAGTAGTAATTCAAACACCTTGGACGACTCCACCAATTTTATCAGGATTTCTAGCAACCGGTGGAGATTGGAGAGCTTCAGTATTTCAAATAATTATGATTGCACTTACAGTCTTACTATATATTCCTTTTTTAAAGGTTTCAGAGAAAAAGCAGATTGAAGAATAAATAGAAAGAATATAAAGATAAAAGGGAGATGTTTTGTTATGAAAAAAATATTATTAGTATGTAATGCAGGAATGTCAACATCAATGCTTGTACAAAAGATGATTAGAGTAGCAGAAGAAAAGGGTATAGAAGTAACAATAGAAGCTATACCTTCGACAGATTTATCTCAATGTTGGCAAAGTGCAGATGTAATTCTACTAGGACCTCAAATTGGATTTATGAAAGACAGTATAAAAGAGACAGTAGAAAATAAGATATCGGTAGAAGTTATTAGTATGGTTGATTATGGTAGAATGAATGCTGATAAAGTTTTAACTTTCGCTATAGATTTAATGAAATAAGGTGGTTTAAAATGGAAGGAATGGAGTTAATAGCTTTCAATATTATTAGTAATGTTGGAACGGCAAAGAGTATGGGAATCCAGGCTTTAATTAAAGGAAGAGGCGGAAATGAAGAAGAGGCAGAAAAATTGCTTGAAGATGCATCCGTGTTTATGAGAGAAGGGCATAAGTCACATGCACAACTTATACAAGAAGAAGCAAAAGGAAATAAGCAAGAGCTTTCATTAATACTTATGCATGCTGAAGATCAATTAATGGCAGCAGAAATAATTTTATCTTTAGCTAAAGAGATGTTATATATGCAGAAAGAAATAAATGATTTAAAGAAAAAATAGTAAAAAGCCGAGATAAATCCTCGGCTTTTAATAAAATAAACTTATAAAAAGTTTGGAACGAATAAGAAATAACAATTTTAAGTAAGCACGCAATTAAAAAAATATCATAGAAGCTTTTATTTAATCAAATAGTTTTATTAATATTTTAGGAGGTCATGATGAATTATTATTTAGGAATTGATATAGGAGGTACCAACTTAAGAGCCGCTATTTTAGATAATGAATATAATTTAATAGATAAATTTAAAATAGATAATATTGTTGAAAAAGGTGCGAAGTATAATATAGATAATTTAATAAAAATAATTAGGGAAAAGTGGAATACATATAACATTCAGGCTATTGGTGTAGCATGTCCAGGTCCTTTAGATATAAGAAATGGAGTAATAATTAACCCACCTAATTTAAAAGGATGGGAAGGATTTGAAATAAAAAAATACTTTGAAGAACGTTTTAAATTACCTACAACTGTAAATAATGATGCAAATGTAGCTGGATATTGTGAAGCTAAGATAGGAGCAGCTAAAAATGCTGAAAGTGTATATTATATTACTCTATCGACA
>JAEZKY010000103.1 GCA_023435985.1 Bacillota bacterium
CAGGAATAATGGTAGCAAAAGCTTTAGATGCAGCAAGAGCATTAAGTGAAAGCGGAATAAATGCAACTGTTGTAAATATATCAACAATAAAGCCTCTTGATAATGAACTAATTGTTGATGTTGCAAAGAGAGTAAAGAAAATTGTAACTGTAGAAGAGCACAGCATAATAGGCGGATTAGGTTCAGCAGTTTCAGAACTTTTAAGCGAAGAACATCCAACAAAAGTTAAAAGAATTGGAATAAACGATGAATTTGGAAAATCAGGAAGCGCAGAAGTTCTACTAGAAAAATACAATTTAACAGCACAGCACATAGTTGAAACTGTAAAATCACTTTAAAGGCAGGGATATAATATGGAAGCTAAATTATCACCTTCAATACTTGGAGCAAACTTTCTGAGATTAGAAGATACTATACTGAAACTTAAAGAAAATGATATTAAATATTTGCACATAGATATAATGGATGGGCATTTTGTACCTAATATTGCCTTTGGAATAGATCAAATTAAGATGATAAAACAAATTGCAAGTGATATGGAATTAGATGTGCATCTAATGGTAACAAATCCAGAGATATTTATAGATGCTCTGGTTGAGGCAGGCGCTGATACAATAACTATTCATCAGGAAGCCTCTGCACATATATACAATTTAATATATATAATTAAGAGCTTCGGTATAAAAGTTGGAATAGCACTAAATCCAGCAACACCAATAAGTACATTGAAGCATATAAGTCATATGGTAAACAAAATACTAATAATGACCGTTGAACCTGGATTTGGTGGACAAAGTTTTATTGAGCCGATGATGGAAAAAATAAGTGAAGTAAGAAGTTTTATTAAAAGTGAAAATCTAGAATGTGAACTTCAGGTTGATGGAGGAGTAAATTTAGAAAACATAAATGAAGTTGTTAAAAATGGAGCAACAGATATAGTAATTGGATCAGCAATATTTAAAGAAGAAGATATTAGTTCAACTATCAAAAAGTTTAAACAAGCAGTACTTTAGGCATTAAGAAATAAAGGAGTTGGAATAAATGATAGCATTAGGAGCAGATCATGGCGGATACAAGCTAAAAGAAATTATAAAAAATCATTTGGATAAAAACTCTATAGAATATATCGATGTTGGAACATTTTCAGAGGATAGTATTGATTATCCACAGATAGCTTTAGATGTAGGAACTAGAGTGGCAGTAAAAGATTGCGAAAAAGGGATACTTTGTTGCGGGACTGGTGTTGGAATGTCAATTGCAGCTAATAAAATAAAGGGAGTAAGAGCAGCATTAGTTGGAGATTGCTTTACGGCTAAAGCTACCAGAGAACATAATGATTCCAATATACTTTGTTTAGGTGGAAGAGTTATTGGTGACGAATTAGCTTTAATGATAGTAGATATTTGGTTAGCTACAGATTTTATAGGAAAACATCATATAAATAGACTTAATCAAATAAAAGAGATTGAAAAAAATTTTAATTAGTTAATTGATTGGGAGAGTGATTAGTAATGTTAGAACAATTAAAAGAACAAGTTTTAAAGGCAAATTTAGAATTGCCAGCTAAAGGACTTATAACTTATACATGGGGAAATGTTAGCGGCATAGATAGAAGCACTGGTTTAGTTGTAATAAAGCCAAGTGGTGTAGAATATGACAATATGAAAGTAGAGGACTTAGTAGTTGTAGATTTAGATGGAAAAATAGTTGAAGGGAATCTAAGACCTTCATCAGATACACCAACGCATTTAGAACTTTATAAAGAATTTGAAGAAATAGGTGGAATTGTACATACACATTCAACCTGGGCTACCATTTGGGCACAGATAGGAAAAGCTATACCAGCTTGCGGAACAACACATGCAGACTATTTTTATGGAAGCATACCATGTACAAGAAAAATGACTAAGGAAGAAATAAACACCGCTTATGAAAAGGAAACAGGAAGCGTAATAATTGAAGAAATCACAGGAAAGAATCCATTACATTGTCCTGGGGTAGTTGTAAATGATCATGGTCCATTTGCATGGGGTAAAAATGCTGAAGAGGCTGTCCACAATGCAGTTGTTATGGAGGAAGTTGCTAAAATGGCTTATTTCACTGAGCTGATGAATAGGGAAAATGTTATGGATAAGATATTAATGAATAAGCATTTTTCAAGAAAACATGGTAAAAATGCTTATTATGGACAAGCAAAATAATCTTAATTAAAAGCAAAATAGGAAAATGTATTAGTTTTCCTATTTTTTTATTCAAATTACGTTGTAGTTAGATTATAAAACAAGTTTTTTATATATGGTTTTCTACCATTAAAAAGGAGAGAGTTGAATGTTAGAAGAACTTAAACGCTTGCAAAGTGGTACAGATATAAGAGGAATAGCCATTGAACATAATGGGACTAAGAATCTTACATCCAATTTAGTAAATATTTTAGGATATGGTTTTGTAAAATGGCTGAAGGAAATCAAAAATATAAATAAAAGGAATATAAAAATAGCTGTTGGAATGGATTCAAGATTATCAGGCCCTGAATTAAAAAAAGCTTTAATACAGGCATTAATAGTTTCAGGTTGTAATGTTTTTGATTGTGGGATGTGTACAACTCCTGCAATGTTTATGACGACTATTTTAGAAGAGTATTCTTGTGATGGAGCTGTAATGATAACAGCAAGTCATCTTCCTTATTATTACAATGGATTAAAGTTCTTTACTAAAGAAGGAGGATGCGAAAAGGAAGATATTATAAAAATAATAGAATATTCTAAAGTTGAGGAGAACTGCAAAACTATAGGAGTTATTGAAAGAATAGATTTTATAGATGTATATTCGAAGATATTGGTAGATAAGATACGAAAAAGTGTAAATTCAATCTCAAATTATGAGAAACCTCTACAAGGAAAAAAGATAATTGTAGATGCTGGAAATGGAGCAGGAGGATTTTTTGTTAATAAGGTTTTAGAGAAGTTAGGTGCTAACACAGAAGGCAGCCAATTTATTGAACCAGATGGACATTTCCCTAATCATATACCTAATCCAGAAAATGAGGAAGCCATGAATTCTATAAAAGAAGCAGTGATTAAAAATAAGGCTGATTTAGGGATAATTTTTGATACAGATGTAGATAGAGCAGCTATAGTTAGCAGCGA
Source organism: Bacillota bacterium (assembly GCA_023435985.1). Classification (GTDB taxonomy): domain Bacteria; phylum Bacillota; class Clostridia; order Clostridiales; family Clostridiaceae; genus Clostridium. The sequence goes on from JAEZKY010000103.1 coordinate 3,147, forward strand.
TGGAAAAGAGATAAATAAAAATGCTCTTATAGCATTAATATCTTCAATAGTATTAGAAGAAAGTCCAAATTCAATTATCGTTACAGATTCAATAACATCTACAGGAATTTCAGAATTTATAAATGATTTAGGTGGAGTTCATCACAGGTTTAAAAGAGGTTACAAAAATGTTATAAATGAGTCTAAAAGATTAAATGAAGAGGGAAAATTAAGCTGTTTGGCAATAGAGACATCAGGACACGCTGCTTTAAAAGAAAATTATTTTTTGGATGATGGAGCTTATTTAATAGCTAAGATATTAATAAAGATGGCAAAATTAAATGAAGAAGGAAGTAATATATCAAGCCTTATAGAAAATTTAAGATATCCAAAAGAAAGTCTAGATATAAGGATAAGTATAAAAAGAGAAAAGTTCAAGGAATATGGAGAAATGATAATAGAAGGGTTAAAGAAATATTCTAAGCAAGTTGACGGATGGATAATAGAGCCTAAAAATTACGAAGGAGTAAAAATAAATTGTGATAAAGAAAATGGAGATGGTTGGTTATTATTGAGATTATCACTGCATGAACCTGTACTACCATTAAATATAGAGTCGGATTCAAATAATTGCGCTAAGAAAATATTAGAAAAGTTAATTCCATTTTTGAAAAAGTATGAAGATTTAGATTTAGATAATTTAAGTAAGGTATTTTGAATTATTTTCTTAGTAGGGAATTTATTTTAAAAATAGCTGCTTCAATAATGTATGCAAATTAACTATATTATAAGAATAATAGTTAACAAATAGTGAAAAAATACCTTTAACTTAATTAATAAAGTTGGAGGTATTTTTTATGAAAATAGAAGGTTATTTTAGTGGAATTAAAGCTGCTAATGAGGCAGTAGAAACGTTAAAAAAAGTTGGTATAACAGATGCAGTAGCAGATATAAATGAGCATTATACAGGAGTTGATAATCCAGGGGGAAATACTCCAACTACTGATAGTAGTACTGGGAGTTTATCGAGTTATGTACTTAGAAGTGACGAGGGTTTAAGTGATTCAAGGCTTGGCCCAATGGCAGCTGCAAGTCCAATGGTAAGCGGCATGGGAAGATTTGAAGAAATTGCAGATGCAAATTATAGAGTAATTGTAAATGTAGATGGTCCAAATGAGGAGAAGGCAAAGCAAATTATAAATAAAATGGGAGGAGATTTAAGAGATCCCAACTTTAAAATGCCAAAAGGATTAGAAAATGTATCTCTGGATGATTTAATGAGCATTATGATAAATGATACAATTAGAAGTGAACATTAATTATATGCAAAACAGTAAAAATAAATTACACTATAAGTATGTTAATTATACCATAGTGTAGTTTTATTTTTGGAGGTAATAAAATGTTAAAGATAGGATGTCATTTATCAGCATCAAAAGGTTTTAAAAATATGGGAGAAGAAATTATTAAGCTAGGAGGAAATACATTTCAATTTTTTACTCGTAATCCAAGAGGAAGTAAAGCAAAAGCAATTGATGAAAAAGATGTAGAAGAATTCCTAAAATTAGCTAAGGAAAATAATTTTGTTACAATACTAGCTCATGCACCATACACTCTAAATCCTTGCTCTGCAGATGAAAATACAAGAAGTTTTGCAAGAGAAATTATGGAAGATGATTTAGTAAGAATGGAATATATACCAAATAATTTCTATAATTTTCATCCAGGAAGCCATGTTAAGCAGGGAACAGAAATTGGAATCAAATATATATCGGATATGCTAAATTTAGTATTAAAGCCAGAGCAGACAACAACTGTTTTACTTGAAACAATGGCAGGTAAAGGTACTGAAATTGGACGTACATTTGATGAATTGCAAGAGATTTTAAGCAGGGTAGAACTATCAGATAAGATGGGTGTGTGTCTTGATACTTGTCATGTATATGATGGAGGATATGATATTGTAAATAACTTAGATGGTGTATTAGAAGAATTTGATAAAAAGATTGGATTAAATAAATTATGTGCAATACATCTAAATGACAGTATGAATCCATTTGAAAGTCATAAGGATAGACATCAAAAAATAGGAGAAGGCTCTATTGGGATAGAAGGAATTAAAAATATTATTAATCATCCAAAACTTTGCAATCTGCCATTTTTTCTTGAAACACCAAATGAGTTAGAAGGTTATGCAAAGGAAATAGAGCTATTAAAGAGTCTTTATAAAATGTGATAATATATTTATTTAAAGAGTGAATTAATTAAGAGGTATCATTAATAAAGCATTTCTAATAATTAGAAAGAATTTTAATGTAGATTTATTATGTATAACGTTAGGAAGAATTTGAAAGATTATGGTATACTTAGAATATTAAATATACATATAAGGTGGAAAAAATATGAAGATAAAAAGATATTTTAGTTTTATTTTAATAACAATTTTAACATGTTTATTTGTACTAGTTGGTTGTGGAAATGTTAATAATAAAGAAGAATCTAATACTCAATCTAAAACAAGTGAAAGTAATGAGAATAGTCCATCAAGCGAGAGTAAGGACTTACCTATAGCGACTATAACAGTAGATGGATATGGTGTTATCCAAGCAGAATTATATCCAGAGACTGCTCCAAATACAGTTAATAATTTTATATATTTAGCAAATAAGAATTTCTATAACAACTTGAAATTTCATAGAGTAATTAAAGGCTTTATGATTCAAGGAGGAGATCCAAAAGGGGATGGAACTGGAGGACCTGGATATTCAATAAAAGGTGAATTCACATCAAATGGTTTTCCTAATAGTCTGAAGCATACAAAGGGTGTTCTTTCCATGGCAAGGACACAAGATCCTGATAGCGCAGGAAGTCAGTTTTTTATAATGTCAGGAGATGCACCAAATCTTGACGGAGATTATGCAGCTTTTGGAAAAGTAATTTCAGGTATGGATGTAGTAGATAAGATACAAAATGTAGATACAAACTCAGCTGATGCACCTAAAAAGGATGTTGTAATCACATCAATTACTGTTGATACAAAAGGTGTTCAATATAAAGAACCTGAGAAAAAATAATGCTTAAGATATAGGTATATAAATTAGAAAGTTCTACTAACCAAATCGTAAATTGGTTAGTAGAACTTTTTTGTTAGTATTTTATTTCGTTTCTATATAGTATTTTTAGCAGCGGTTATTTTATCATCAGAGTATTTATTCCAGTTTTTCATCCAAGATTTAATGCATTCATATAAAATAATGATTAGCATAACAAGTATTATAAAGGATAAAACAGTTAAAGTAGTCTTTCCGTTTGGAATATAATTTTGAAATATATTCTCAATGGAAGCTGTCGATGTTGTTATTGAAATAAATATCATAGGCAATATTGTTATAGGAGTATATTTCTTCTTTCCCATTTCAATAAGTACAGATGTACCAATTGCAAAGGCTATGGCAGCAAGTGTCTGATTAGCTACTCCAAATAATGGCCAGATAGTTGAAATATTGCCGCTATAAAGTAATGATCCCCATGTGATTGACATTAAAGCACTAAAGAAAACAAGATTGAATTTTGATTCTCTATTAGCCAATGGTTTGTACATTTTACCAAAAAGATCTTGTAATAAGTATCTTCCTATTCTTGTACCTGAATCTATTGTTGTTAGTATAAATAATGCTTCAAACATTATGCAAAAATGATACCAGTAAGACATTAGGGTTGATGCACCAGGTAAATTATGAAATACATATGTCATACCAACAGCTAAAGATACAGAACCTCCAGGTCTTCCTGCAAGTGTTTCACCAACCAGACTTTCAAGCATTCCTAAATCTTGAGGAACTAAATTTAATTTAGCAAAAACATCAGGCAAAGAATTTATTGCAAAATAATCAGCAGTAGGTAGAGCAGTAGCTGCAATCAAAGCCATTAAGGATACAAAGGCTTCAAGCAGCATTGATCCATAACCTATTGGAAGGATATCTTTTTCATTTCTGATCAATTTTGGAGTAGTACCTGTGCTTATGAGTGAATGGAAACCGGAAAGTGCACCACAGGCTATTGTTATAAATAAGAATGGAAATACTTTACCGCTTACAACAGGACCGCCGCCGCTAACATATTGAGTTATTGCAGGCATTTGTAAGTTAGGTCTAACTAATACTATTCCAACAACTAAAGCGCCTATTACTCCTAGTTTCATATAAGTACTTAAATAATCACGAGGTAATAATAATAACCATACAGGTAAAGCAGCAGCGCAGAAACCGTATATAACTAATATCACTGATAATTGTTTAATATCAAGAGTTAAAAAATGTCCAAGAGCTGTTCCTTCAATTTGTGGACCAAAGATAACAGCAAGCATTATTAATACCATTCCTATCACAGTTGCTTCAGCTATTTTGCCAGGTCTGATATATTTTAAATATATACCTACAAAAATGGCAATTGGAATAGTAGCACCAACAGTGAAGGTTCCCCAAGGACTGTTGTAAAGAGAGTTAACGACTGGTAAGCCAAGACCTGCCATTGTAATTATAAGAATAAAAATAACAGAAATAGAAGTTATAAAGCCAATTCTATTTCCTAAAGTACGCTTTGCAATTTCAGCTATAGATTCACCGTCAAACCTCACTGATGCAAATAGCATTACTATATCATGTACTGCTCCTGCAGCAACAGAACCAATTAATATCCATAGGACTCCAGGAAGATATCCGAATTGAGCTGCTAGAACTGGACCAATAAGAGGTCCAGCACCTGCAATAGCAGCAAAGTGATGGCCTAGGAGTACCCATTTATTTGTTGGTACATAATCTTTTCCATCAGCATATATCTCAGATGGAACTTTTTTGGTTTCATCTAAAGCTAATACCTTTGCAGCAATGAAAGCACCGTAAAGCCTATACCCAAGAACTAAAATTAATGCACCTATAATTACTAAAACCATTGAATTCATATTTACATCCCCTTTGTTGTAAATGTTTTCTTTCTATATAATTTATCAGTTAAGTAATGATAATATCTATATATTATAGGTGAAATATCATATTTTAAAGATAAAGTAGCAAAATATCAGGGTGACTAGCAGCAATATAATACATAATAAAGTAAAATTTGAGATTTTATTATAGCATAGTATAATAAAAGTAGGATTATTAGTTGTATATAACCTGTAATTATTATTACTAATGAATTATTAAAAAGTAAACCAGTTAAGAACTAATAATTGGTGATTATGAAATTTAATGAAGAAATTTCTATAGAGATTTTCTCCACTAATTGTAAACCGTTAACTTTAAACTGATAAAGGGTGGGATAGTATGTTAATGTTAAATATGTTAGAAAAAATGGCACTTATAACAGTGTTTACATTTATTATCTTACAGACTAGTATTATGAAACATTTAGTAAAAGATAAATATGATTGTAAGGATAAGGCAATCATTATCATTATATTTTCAATACTAGCTATTTTGGGAACTTATTTTGGTATATACATTACTGATAATTCATTAGCTAACAGCAGACCAATTGGAGCAATAGTAGCAGGATATTTAGGGGGACCAAGCATCGGAATAATAGTAGGATGTATAAGTGGATTACATAGATATTCTTTTGGAGGATTTACAGCCTTAGCTTGTTCTCTATCAACGGTTGTGGAAGGAGCAATTGGAGGATGTTTTAGGCTATTATTTAAGAAACAAAGATTAAGTCCATTGATCGCAGGATTAGCAGCAGTAATAGCGGAAATTACTCAAATGATTATTATTCTAATATTTTCAAGTGATATAAATGCAGCAATAGAACTTGAAAAAACAATAGCCTTATCTATGATAATTATAAATCCAATAGGAGTTTTTTTGATAATTACAGCAATTAAAAGTTCAAAAAGATTAGTTGATGATGAAGTTAACCTAATTAAATTAAAAGAAGAAAATAAAGTAGCAGAATTAAAAGCTTTGAAAGCACAGATAGAGCCACACTTTCTATTTAATTCTCTCAATGTTATAAGTGCTTATTGTAGAACTGATGGTGAAAAAGCAAAAGATTTAATATTAAACCTTTCTAATTATTTTAGAAGCACTTTAGAAATAGAGGGGGATTTTTCTACATTGGAGAAAGAATTAAAGTTAATTAAAGCATATGTAGCAATTGAACAAGCTAGATTTTCAAATAGATTATTTGTGAAATTCTCAATAGATGAAAATCTGCTAAATATAAAATTTCCAATACTCTTACTTCAACCAATTGTAGAAAACGCTATTAAACACGGCATCTTAAAAAAAATTGATGGAGGAGAAGTATCAATTTCTATTAGCGATAGTGAAGATAAAATTTATATTGAAATTAGTGATAATGGAGTTGGATTTGAATATACAGAGAAATCAGCATCTACAGGAATTGGACTTAAAAATGTAAATAACAGACTTAAGCTTTTGTATGGAGATGAATGCAAATTAAATATAGCAAGTTCAAATAGTGGCAGCAATGTTAACTTTTATATTCCTAGATAAGTATAGTGGAGGGGATTAAATTGAGATTATTAGATCAAATTAAAATAGTAATAGTTGAGGACGAGAAAATATCTAATGATGAACTTAAATATATAGTATCAAAGGATAGCAGGTTCAGAGTTGTGGGACAAGCATACGATGGGATCAATGCATTAAAATTAATAGAAAGTGAAGAGCCAGAAATCGTTTTTATTGATATTAATATTCCGGGAAAAAGTGGAATAGAGTTAGCAGAAGAAATAAAAGTCATGTTACAAGATACAATTATAATTTTTCTAACAGCATATGATAGTTATGCGGTAAAAGCATTTGAACTTAAAATATATGATTATATATTAAAGCCTTATGATGAAAAGAGGATAATAGAATCATTAAATTGTGCATTGAGTGCCATTAATAGTAAAAACGAAAATGATATTATTTGCATATTAGATAAATTAGATCAGACTAAAAGTCTAAAAAGAATTCCGTGTGAAAATAATGGAAGGATAATTCTCATTGATATTAATAAGATTTCATTTTGCTATTCTGAAGGAGAAAAAAATTACATTAAAGCAGATAAAGAAATTTATTATACATCAAAAACCTTACAGGAGCTATCTGAGAAAACCAATTTTTTCAGATGTCATAGGAGTTATATTGTTAATCTTGAGAAGGTGAAAGAAGTTTATCCATGGTTTAATGGAACCTATAAATTAATAGTGGATAATATCGAAAAAGATGAGATCCCAGTAAGTAGATCTCATGTAAAGGAAGTCAAAATGGCGTTAGGATTGTAACAATATTCTTTGTGCCTAAAGTAATTCGGAAACTAATATTTTTAGTGAATTAAATGATTCCATAAAATATTGTGGAGTGTACTCATTATTATTTTCGATATACCATTGAAGTGAAGTCATTGTAGTTGAAGCATATATTCGGCAAAAGTATTCTTTAGGAATATTATATTTTATTTTGTTTTCTATGTTATCCCAATAGGATGAACAGCCTTCTTTTAATATATCAAATAAACTGTTATATAAATCAACAGATTCAGTATGAACTTTTAACAGGGTTAAAAATACATTCCGTTGCTTTGAATAATACTCTATTATACTTGAGAAAAAATGCATAAAGTCATCATGAGATTTTAATGTAAATCGATCTTTAATAAAAATTTTAAAATTATCTAATATTTCATCTACAAGCTGTTTAAGCAAATCATATTTATCATAATAATGATCATAAAAAGTTGAACGTCCTATTAGTGCTTCATCTATGATATTTTGGATAGTAATATCTTTAAACTCTTTTACCAGTAACAAAGTTATAAAAGCTGTTTTTATGTTTTTTTTCGTTTTTAGCACACGTAAATCGGATTTGTTAGTCATATAGTCACCTCTAAAATTATATGGAAAGAATTAGTACTACTAATAATATACAATATAATTAGTGTAAAAGCTAATGAAATAGTAATAATTATACTATTTCATTAGCTTTTTTACTTTATAATCAATATTTTGAAATTTGTAAGTTATCAAACAATATTACAATAAAGTGTCAGTTAAGATATGATGATAATTATTATTGGTTATTGAAACAGAGATAGAAGATAATTAGTATATAATATGTGGAAAGAATATGAAATAAGGCACAATTAAAAGATAATAGACAAGTATGCTTGTCTATTTTGCACCATAAATAAAATTTGATGCTCATAAGCTACTGAGTAAGTGAGTCACACAAAAATATAGATTTCACTGTGGGAAAGTTTGAAGAGGGAAATGTAAAGTGTTTACAGAGGAAGTCTCTCTAGCAAATACAAAATTTGGAGTATTTATTCTTATTTTTGATTTTCTGTTTATCGTCTAAGTTATGATAATAAGATGATATAAGCAAAACTTACTATTTGTTTTAGATAAAGTGAAGCTTTTTAAGCTGGGTTTCATATTGCAGTTAAATTTAATTTAACTTACTAAGGCACAAAGGATTTAGGAGAAAATATAAGTTACATATAGTACTTTTAAAAAGGGGGGAAAATGAGAGGAATTGAAAAAAGCACTAAGAAAAATAATCTTGACTACAAAAGGATATCAGAAGATAATATTGATTTTTTAAAGAAAAATATAGCACTTTATACTAAAAAACTTAAAATTTTAAAGGTTAAGTATGACGAAGAATTACTTACTAGGATACATTATCATGTTAAGGTGGTAAGTAGTGAGTATTTAGATATTCAGTTAAGGAGCGCAATTGATAAATATAATATATTAAAAAATCAAATGCCTTGGATTATATTTTCATAATAGTATAAATTAGGAGGAACGAAATAATTATGAAAAAAAGTGTTTTATGGATAATAATTATAGCATTATTATTTACTTCTACTTTATCTGGGTGCGGTAGCAAAAAAGATGATAATACAAACGCTCATGAAACAGCTTATGTTCAGGAGGATAGAATTGTTTATTTTATGTCAGGAAAAGTCGAAGCAGATGAAAGTGCAGTAATAACCTCGAAAATTAATGCGAAAGTTTCAGAAATAACTGTAGATGTTGCTTCTACAGTTAATAAAGGTGATTCCATAATTACTCTTGACTCAAAAGACTTGCAGGCTCAAGTTGAGCAAGCACAAGCGGGTGTTGATGTAGCACAAGCAAATTTGAATAAAATCAAGAGCGGCTCAAGGCCAGAACAAATAGAAGAAGCTACGGCAGCACTTGAAAGTTCTAAGGCAAACTATGAAAATGCTGAAGTTAATAATGAAAGAAATAAAAACATTTTTGATGCAGGTGGAATTACTAAGGCTCAACTTGAACAAAGTGAGACAGCTCTTACAGCAGCAGAATCCACATATAAATCAGCCCAAGCAGCTTTAGATATGTTAAATAAAGGTGAAACAGAAGAAAGTATAGCAATTGGAGAGGCACAAGTAAAAAGCGCAGAGGCTGCGTTAAATACAGCACAGGTTCAGCTTCAAAATGGAGTAATAACATCTCCAATATCTGGAGTTGTCATTTCTAAGAATATTAATAGTGGTGAGTTGGCAACAGCAGGATCACCATTAATATCAGTTGTTAATATGGATACTATTATTATAAATTCATATATACCTTCAACCTATATAAATAAGATATATAATAATCAGGATGTTGTAATTAAAATATCTGAAATACCAGATAAGGTGTTTGACGGGGAAATATCAGTAATAGATCCGGCAATAGATTCCCAAAATAAGAATATTCTTGTAAAGATTAAATTTAAGGAAAAGGACCCACTTATAAAATTAGGAATGTTTGCAGAGATAGGAGTAAGAGAGTAAGGGAGGAAATTTATATGATCAAAAAACGTAAAATATTAATGATTACTATATTGATAGTCATGATTGTTACACTTGGCAGTGTAGGATATTATTATTGGTACAATAATAAATATTTTGTAACTACAGATGATGCAACAGTTACGGGAGATCTTATTAAGGTGAGTCCTCAAATTTCAGGAAAACTCCTTGAGTTCAATATAGAAGAAGGTGATAGTGTAGTACAAGATCAAATTGTAGGAAGACAAGAAATGGGAAGTCTGCCAGATACTAATGTAGATCAATCCATAATAAGAGCACCAATCAGTGGAATTGTAATCAAAAAGGTTGGAAATGTAGGAGAGATAGAAGCAGCAGGGCAGACTCTTGCAATGCTTGTTGATCCACAAAAGCTATATATTACTGCTAATATAGAAGAAACTAAATTAGGAAAGGTAAAACAGGGACAAGCTGTAGATATTACAATAGATCAAATTGAAGGGGAAACTTTTACAGGAAAAGTAAAGTATGTCGGCAAGGCTTCAAATTCAACTTTCTCACTTCTTCCAGCATCAACTAGTGGTACTTTTACTAAAGTAGTGCAAAGAATGCCTGTTAAAATTGAACTTGATAAAGTTAAGTCTGAATTATTACCTGGATCTAATGCTATAGTTAAAATTCATATTAAGTGATGGAGGTAATCACCAATGGAAGATAAGGAAAAAAACGATTCATCCAAGTGGTTAATTCTTATAGTAATTATAATAGGTTCTTTTATGTCTACATTAGATACTAGTATTGCAAATATAGCTGTCCCCAAAATAATGTCAGTATTTGGTGTTTCATTAGATGATGTGAAATGGGTATTAACAGCTTATACTCTTACACTAGGTGCAGTAGTGCCGGTAACTGGATATTTGGGAGATGTCTTTGGATCAAAGAAAATGTTTGTATTTGCACTTGTTACTTTTACTATAGGATCATTTTTATGTGGAATGGCTTGGAGTAATGGAGCTATGATAGCATTTCGTATTATACAAGCTATAGGTGGTGGAATGATAATGCCTGTTGCAATGACTACGATGATGCAGACATTTTCAAAGGAGACACTTGGTACAGCTACTGGATTTTGGGGTATTGCAGTTTTAGCAGCTCCAGCAATAGGACCAACCCTTGGAGGATATATACTTGAAAAGTTAGATTGGCGAATAATATTTTATATAAATGTTCCTATAGGTATTCTAGGAACATTTATGGCATTAATATATCTTAAAGATGTTCCAAAGAAAGCATTTACAAAATTCGATTATATAGGTTTTTTAACTTCTACTTTATCTATAGTTAGTATTCTATATGTTCTAGGGGAAGGTTCTAGCATTGATTGGGGAGACATAGAAAATCCCTTGCTATTAACAGTTGGAGCATTTGGAATGATATTATTTATAATAAATGAATTAAGTATTGAAGATCCATTAATAGAATTGCGGATTTTAAAAAATTTTGAATTTGCTATAAGCCAAATTGTACAATGCGTATTATATGCTGTGTTACTAGCTGTAATGTATGTAATGCCATTATTTTTGCAAAACATAAGAGCCTACACGCCAATGGAAACTGGTATGATTTTACTACCATCAGCTTTGGCATCAGCACTTATAATGCCTATTAGTGGTAAAATATTTGATAAAATTGGTGCAAAAACTCCAGCTACTATTGGAATCTTCATATTAATTGTAAGCACATATAAGTTAGCTTGCATCAATATGAATACAACTAAATTTTATATAGAGGTAGTAATGACAATACGTAATATTGGAATTGGACTTTCAATGATGCCAGTGACAACAGCTGGTATGAATGCTATCAGTGATCCAAGGTTTGCGGGAAAAGCATCAGCATTAAATAATACAGTTAAACAAATTGCAGGATCATTAGGAATAACAATGACAACAACTGTAATACAAGGTAGAGTTGATTTAAATTATAGCAGATTATCAGATCAGGTAACATCATTTAATTTAGTTGCAAATGAAGCTATTAATAAAGTTCAAGCATTGTATATGCAAGGCGGATATTCACAGGGAGATGCAAGCCAAGTGACAACATATACTATTACTCAACTTGTTTATAAGCAAGCTTATATAGATGCGATAGGTTATTCATTAGCTGTAAGCGCTGTTGCAGCAGGTATAGCATTCATTTTAGTCAGATTTATGAAGAGCAAAGAGTTGGAGAAACATTATTAAAACTTATATTTAATTTGAAGGTTTATGATTTAAATATTTATAATATCCGACTCTAGTATATTTGATATTTTACAAGCCTTCTTGATGTTATATTTTCTTGTTTTTTTCAAGTATTGAAACTTTGTTTGTTTTTCGGTCAAGAAAGCTTGATATTTTTTTATAGTTTTAATCATAGTTCATATTTTATAGTATATTTGGTCCCTAAGTCTATTGTAACACTTCCAGTATTAAAATAGAGCATTATGATTATAAGTGTAAAACGAAGAAGATTTCCAAAAGAACTTAAGATCAATACAGTAGAATCATAGTCTTAATGCTATATAAAATACAGATAACTATTTGCCAATCTAAGATATGTAGAGATTTGAACTTTAGTTTTAGTATTCAAAGACAATTCCACCTAAAGAAAATCCGGCTCCACCACCAATTAGCATTACTTTATATCCTCTCTTAATTTTCCCTTGCGTTATGCTCTCGTGTAAGGCTAATGGTATTGATGCAGCAGCCATATTTCCGCGATTATTTAATATATTTATAAATTTTTTTTCTGAACCATTTAATATAATTTGCATAACTTTCATAGACATATCACTTGCTTGATGAGGAATAATAATATCTATGTCGTCTAAAGATATATCTGTAGGAGTCAATAGTTTTTTTACAAAATCACCAAAATAATTAGCTACCAGTTTTGTTACATTTTTCCCATGCATATCAAAATAGAAATCACTTTTAGTTTCTTTTGAATAGGTTTTAGAATGAATTTTAGTTCCTCCGCCTCTAATTTCAGCAAAATTTGCTCCTTCGCTATATGTTTCCATTCTAGCGGATAATATTTTGGAGGTTTCATTTTCAGTAGATTGTCCAATAATTACAGCCGCAGCACCATCTCCAAGGAGAATACAACTTTCTTTTTGATCCCAATTAGAAACATGTGAAAGAATTTCTGTAGAAACTAAAATTACATTTTTATATCTACCAGTTTCAATTGCTGATGACATAATATCGAATGCAACAACAAAACTTAAGCATACGCTAGAGATATCGAAGCAAGGGATTTTACTTTGTTCCCATCCCAATTCACGTTGTATAAAAGTAGCAGTGCATGGAACTGGTTGTTGCAGTGAGGCACTTGCACAAACGATACAATCTATATCATCAACTGTTAGATTTGCATTTTTTAATGCATTTTCTATTGCATATGCGCCCATTTGAGATGCTGTTTCATTTGTAGCAAAATGCCTATTAGAAATTCCAGAATGTTTAAATGTCCATCCACTTTCAACATCTAACTTTTTATCAAGTTCGTCAGATGTTACTATTCTTTCTGGCAAATAGCTACCTGTACCAAGAATTTTTACTTTTTTTATCATACTACACTCTCCTTACATAAATATTATATCTGTATAGTATTTTACAACATGTGTATTTAATTGTCAATAATTCAACTAAATTACAATAATGTAAAAATATTGACAAAATGTAAAAATAATGATATTGTTTAAAAAAAGCAATAATTAATAGAGAGGGGTATCGAGAAATGATAGAAATTACTCATAACACTTTATGTGAAGCTTTCTTGAAAGTTCACAACACCAAAATGTACACATTTATTGAAGATGCTAATGTAGAAATTAACATTTTACCAGAAGATTTTAAAGCAAAAGTAATGAAAATTTTACACTATATGCAGGAAAGAGGTGTTAAGCCAGGTGATGAAGTAATTTTTCAAATTAAAAGCAATATAGATTTTGCATATATTTTTTGGGCATGTCTTTTGGGGAGATTTGTGGCAGTTCCTTATAATTATCTTGAAACAGAAAGGGATAAGTCAAAATTAATTAAAATATGGAGTAGTTTGAAAAGACCATTTTTAGCAACAGATAGAACAAGCTATGAAAAGTACAAAGAATATATATATAAGAATAATTTAATTAATGATTTTAATAATATTACAGAAAAAACAATAATAACTGAGGAAATGGATCAATCAGACGAAAATGCTGAAATAGTTTTTCCAGTTGAATCAGATATTGCGTATGTACAGTTCTCATCGGGTTCAACTAGCGATCCAAAGGGAATTATTTTAACACACAAAAATATTATTTCAAGCGTGAGAGGAATAATAAAAAGTCTGGATATATCTAGAGAAGACATTTTTTTAAGTTGGCTTCCGTTCACTCATAATTTTGGACTTATAGGTAATTTTATAGTTCCACTTATATCTGGACTTGAATATTACATCATGCCAACCAATTTATTTGTTGCTAATCCATTGTTTTGGTTAAAAAAACTTAATGAACATAAAGTAACAATATCTGCAGCACCTAACTTTGCTCTTAAGCATGTATGTAAATACTTAAATATTCAAAAAGATATTGATATTGATTTATCGCCATTAAGAGTATTACTTAATGGTGCTGAACCGGTTTCAGCAAAAGTTTGTTATGAGTTTATTAATAAAGTAGCAATATATGGAATGAAAGATACAGTTATAAGACCTTCATATGGAATGACTGAAGCAACTTATGGAATAACAACCCCAAGAATTCCAAAGAAAATCAAGGAAGTTAATATTATTAGAAATAAGATAAATATAGGAGAGAAGATAATTGAAGGTAAAATTGAAAATGATGATGTTGTAAGTTTTGTTGAAGTAGGATCAAGTATAGATTGTGAAATAAAAATTGTTGATAATGATGGAAAAGAAGTAGATGATGAAGTAGTTGGAATCATCTTAGTTAGAGGAGATAATGTTGCTACTGAATATTATTGCAATGCTGAAATTAGAAAGATAACAGATGAAGATGGTTGGCTTAATACAGGGGATGTAGGTTTCTTGAGAAATGGTAATCTTATAATTACTGGTAGAGCCAAGGATATTATATTTGTAAAAGGAGCAAATTATTATTCTCATGATATTGAAAATATTTGTGAACAGGTTAATGATGGAGATTTTGGAAAAGTTGCAGTATGTGGTATATATAGCCATAAAGTAAAGGAAGATCAAGTTTTCTGTTTTGTAGAATATACTGGTAATTCAACAAAATTTGATAAAATCTCATTAAAGCTTAAGCAATATATAATAAAAAAAATAGGTATAGGAATTGCTGGTGTTATTCCTATTAAACAAATTCCTGTTACTATAAGTGGTAAGATTCAAAGAAATATGTTACTGAAACAATTTGAAAAAATGGATTTATATGGAAAAAATAGAAATATAACCTAATTTATATGTTTAAGAAAGATGTTAAAATCATGATTAGAGATGAATATACTAATGAAATAAGATTTAGTTATGGGAGTAGTATAGTTAAAGCAAGTTTATGCATTTGTAAGTTCTCGGATGATTTAATGGAGAAGTATATGGAAAAGTGTATTCATCCACTTGAAATGGAAACTTATACTTCATTAAAAAATGAAAAAATAAAAAATTATATTCTAGGGATGTATACAGCCAAAAAGGCTGTTTCTGAACTCATTCATCAAAGAGATCTTAAAGAAATAATAATTGGCAAAGGGATTTTTAATCAACCAATTCTTATGTTACCTTTAAATCATAATATTCACGTTTCGATAACTCATTGTTTAGAATATGGTATTGCAATTGCAATTCCACAAGGATACCCAATCGGTATTGATTTAGAAAGTGTGAATGATAGATCTAATAGAGTTTCAGAAAGTCAACTAACTAAGCACGAAAAAGAAATTTTAAATTCACATAATCTATATTCTGTTTTACTTTGGACAATAAAAGAAAGTTTATCAAAAGTATTACTGACTGGTATATCTACTCCATTTCAAATTTATGAAATAGATAAGTTGATTTTAAGTTCCAAGTTTATAGTAAGCTATTTTAAAAATTTTTTGCAATATAAAGCAATATCAATAAGCTTGGATAAATATATTTTTTCAGTAGTGTATCCAAAAAAATTTAAGATTGAGTTTGACAGTGAAAGTTTAAAAAACACCTTTAATAATAATAATATGTAAAAATAGCAAAACAATAATATTAAAATAAAAATTAAAATTTAGGAGGAGAAAGAAATGAATTATACTCAAAAATATAATGGTGAAGAAATATTAAGCATGTTAAATGAAATTTTTAAGGAAGTGGTTCCTGAAAAGGTAACTAAAGATATTACCTTGGAGACATTAATAACCGAAGATTTAGCACTTGATTCAGTAGAGATAATGGATATATTACTAAAAATCAGACAGAAACTTACAAGTGATGGAAGTACTATTGACATGGACAAGTTGTTAAATTTTTTAGTTATAGCAGGAGAAGGACAAGCAATTAGTGTTCAGTCTTTATGTAATTTGGTAGATGAATTAGTATAATACATTTTGTTAATACAGAATTTTAGGAGGGGAAAGAATGGAAGATAATAAAAAAATAAATTGGGGAATTTCAAGTGATTTACAAGCAGATATTAGATATGAGCCTAACGCATGCAAAGGATATGTAATGGATCTATCTCTTGGCTGCCCGCATCGATGTATATACTGTTTGTTTTCGCAATTAGAAATTAGAGTCTATAAATTGCAGAATCCAGATTATAAGGAGGGAGTGTTACCTCTTAAGTTAGATAAGTTTCTTAAAAGGACAGTTTTTCCACCAGCTATATATATGTGCTATTCATCAGACCCTCTTGGGGATGATAAAATTAAAAATTCTACAATAACAGTATTAAAAAAGTTATTTGAACATAATGTAAATATACTGTTTATATCAAAAGGTATATTTGACGATTCTATAATTGATGTAATTAAATTAAGACCTGATTTAATGAATGTTCAAGTTGATATATCTAATTGTAATGATAAAAGAAATGAATTTTTTGAACCTGGAGCACCATCATATAAGGAAAGGCTTAAGAATATTGAAAAATTATCGAAAATTGATAATTTGGCATCTCTTGTTGTAAGAATGGATCCATTGTTACCAGATATTGATGATACACCAGAAAATATAAAGAAAATTTTAGGGGATATAAAACGTTTTGGTGTAAAAGAAGTGGTTACAGGTTATATTGTTTTAACTCCAAATATGAAAAGAGCATGGGAAAGAAATGATTTCACAAGAATTGCGACTAAGGCTTTAACTGAAAAGACACCTACGATTTCAAATCAAGAGCTTTTTTCCATACCATTTGATGAAAAAATGAAAAGGCTGAATGCTATACGAGAAATATGTATTAGTATGGGGATGAATTTATCAGTATGTGGATGTAAGGATGAAAGATTTAAGGAAACAGATCTTGAATGGGTATGCCATCCATTTAATAGAGAAAGAAGAGAAGAATTAAAAAAGAATGCTCCTCCAGGAATAATTATAGAAACTGAGCATTTAGCTTAAAATGCTTTTTATTTAAATTATACATGGAGGAAAGTAATGGATAATTTATTAACAGTTAAGGAATATGAAATACATTATTATGAAGTAGGTTTTAATAAGGAGGCTAATATTACAACTATTATAAATTTATTTCAAGATGTATTTGTATTCCAATTGGAAAATATTGGAATGGGGCTTGGATATTTAGATGATCACTCTATAACTTGGATGGTATTAAAATGGGATATACAAATATTTAAAAAGCCTATTTACGGAGAAAAAATTAAAATTAAAATGTATCCTATTTCATTAAAGAAATTCTATATGTATATACGATATCAAGTATTGAATGAGAATGGAGAAATACTTGCAGAAGCTGTTTCCTCGTGGATGTTAATTGATACAATGAAAGGAAAACCTCAAAAAATAACTGAGGAATTATATAGTTTATATGGCTTAACTTTAGATGATAATGTGCCTATTCCAATAGATAAGATTAATTTAACAGGAGAATTAGAGTTAAAAAAAACATATAATGTAGGATATAGTGATATTGATACTAATGGACATGCGAATAATTCAAAATATATATCTTGGGCTTTGAATGCGATTCCTGAAAATATAATAAAAGATTATAAATTAACCAGAATAAAAATTGATTATAAAAAAGGAATTAGCTCTAATAAAATAATATTTTCAGCAATCAAAATAATTAAAGATGAAAAAGAAGAAATTATTAGATGCTTACACAAGATATATACTAAAGACAACGTTACACTAACAGTACTAGAAAGTATATGGGAAACAAATACTTATTAATAAAGAAAAGTTCAAAATAGTCTGTGTGAACTCCATGAAGATGATATAATAAATTATCAAATGAAGGGAGCACAGACTATATCTTTATTTAGAGATGAATTAGTAAAATTAATTTTAAATAATTCTGATATAAAAACATCTAAAGATACTTTATCTTGCAATTATTGATATTACAAAGAGATGGACTCAAGGAATCAAAGAATGGGCTCAAATTTTAGCTAAACTCGCAATCTTGTTCGAATGTTGCCTCAACGAAGCTTTATTTCAAAAATAGATCAATAATATATATATATAATGAAATATTATTCAATAATTATAAAATAAAGGTTGGAGGTATTCTACATCCAACCTTATCAAATAAACATATTATTTTTTGAGGTTTACAGAAAAGTCTTGACAGACTTTTTTGTTTTTTAGGTGAAAAAATTTTTACTTAGCTGCTCTTTGAATGACTTGTCTGTATTTTTTGTAAACAGAATCATAATGATCAATTTTACAGTTAATTTTATCAAGATTTTTCTGTAATTCAGCCATTTGATTTAAGACGTCTTCTCTATGTTTTAGAAATATCTCTCTACGAATTTCAACAGTACTATTACCTTGGATACATAATTGAATATAGTCTTTAATTTTCTTTAATGGCATTCCTGTATTTTTTAGACAGCAAATAAGTTCTAACATTTCTAAGTCTTCTTCTTTAAAATTTCTGTTACCTGAATCACTACGTTCTACAAAAGGTAATAAGCCTTCTTTTTCATAATATCTAAGTGTGTGTGGTGTTAGATGAGTTCTTTCAGAAACCTCAGCAATACTGTATCCCATGATTTATATTCCTTTCTTTCATTTTTTATTCTATATGTTAGAGTATACTCTAATAACTGCAGATTGTAAATTCAAGTTGAAGATTATGTAAAAAGCAATTTTATGTTAACTTCAGAAGAATAAGGTATAAGGCACAATCCAATAAATAACAAGTCCATTTGCCAGCCTATTTTCCATCATCCTACGGCAGCAAATTGACCTAATAGGCCCACTATGAGGGCAATTTGCTTTCTTGCCTGATGAAAAATATCCATGTCAACTTTGGACTTTTTATTTATTTTCATGTGCCTAAAACTAATTAAACGTATTTTAGTAAAAATAATAAGGAGCATAAGTATAAAATGAGATGAAATGTATAACCTAATAAATGAGGTGATGCAAATGGATAATAACAAAAATAGAATGAAAGATAGACCTAAATCCAATGCAGAAAGAAGAAAAATAGATCCAAAAGGCAATTCTGATCTTGGAATTATTGATGGTAAAAAAATAGGTGCACCTCCACATAAGGAAAAAGATCACCTATAAAAATAGAAGAGGATATATCAAAAGAATATTTGATATGTCCTTTTAATATATATTTAAATTTAATATTTTTAATATTAATAATTAAAATTAATGATTTTATTATTTAAATTCGCTATGATAAATTAATGAGTGTATAAATATTGTGCAATATACTGATTATATGTAAATCTATTTATGATAAAATGAAATATATGCTAAATTGGGAGGTTAAGATGGAATTAGAGTTAAATGTATATGAATTAGGTAAAGTTTTAAAAAAGTTAGAAGAAAGATATAAATTAACTGTACTGATTAAACTTAATTTAAGTGGTGGATGGATGACAATTACTGGTGAAACAAGCATATTAAAAGTTCCTGGTGATATAAAAGCTGGTTGCGGAGGAAAAGATAATATTATAGATATAAATATTAAAAACGAACTCAATGAAAATGGAACAACTGCAAAAATCACTGGAAGTAAAGATAATAAATTTAATGTGAATATATCAAGTACAAGATACAAAGAACTTCGTTCTAATAATTTAACTATTAATCAAATAAAGATAAATGAAAATGAGAGTAAATTAAAAATTGATGAAGATATTATTTTTACAATAAAAGCTCCAATAGATGAAATAAAAAAAATCATAGGGATTAAATTTTAGAAGAGTATTATTTCGTATAAAATAATATTAAGAGTACATACTATTATTTAGATAGCTGATAAAGTCTACATAAAGAAGTTATAAATATAGTTATTTATAGACAACATATAAGTTTATATTAAGATTTATAGGAATAGGAGTGTGGTATAAATGGATAATGGTATGAAAAGAAAACATACAAACAAACATAAAACATTAAATCATAATCCACAAGATGAAAGTGTAAAGGCGGTTTTTGGGGAACCTAAAGCTAAAGATTCTGAATTTATTCCAAAAACTTTTGATTAAAGTGATAGTGATGTAAGTAAGCTTCTTATTAATAAAATCATTTTTTGTATAGTCCTATGCAATATGCATAGGACTTTTTGCGCTTGAAAAACTGCTTATATGACATTTTAAGGTAATAAATAAAAAAGTAATAATTGGTTTTATTTTATTAATCATCTACTTAGTACATAGATTATACGACAAAAAATTAACATTTGCATGTAATGTTTGAAATAAAATTATAATATAAACAAAGTACTTAATGAAGCAAATACTGTAGATGAAAGAATATTCTATAATCGCTATGTTTATTCATATATGTTTGATGCAATAAAAAGGAAGTATTTAAAAAAAGTAGTCATAATGACTCCGATTAAATGAATATATTTTAGGTATAAAGGAGGAGGAGTGTTTATGGGTATGAACTTTAAAGAATTTATAGAAACAGATAGAGAAAAATATAGCACCCAAAAGTTTGAAGGAAGTTTTCTCGATTATTTAGATATTGTTAAGGAAAATCCAGAAGTAGTTAAACTTGCTCATAAAAGGATTTATGACATGGTTATAAGTAAAGGAGTAGAAGAATTAAAGGCCGATGAAAATCCGAAAGTACGAAAAATCTACGGAAATGATTTAATAAGAAAATATGGATTTTTTAAGGATGATTTTTATGGTATTGACAAAGTTATAATGAAATTAGTTAGTTATTTTAAATCGGCAGCAATGAAAGGGGAAGAGGCAAGACAAGTTTTATATCTTGTAGGACCAGTTGGTGCTGGTAAGTCCTCAATAGTTGAAAGTCTAAAGTCTGCTCTAGAAGATTGTGAACCAGTGTATGCGTTAAAAGGGTGTCCAATGCATGAAGATCCTCTTCATTTGATTCCAAAGCATTTAAGACCAAAATTTCAGGAAATACTTGGAGTACAAATTGAAGGAGATTTATGTCCTATATGTAAGTATAAACTTATTCATGAACTTAATGGAGTATATGAAGATTTCCCAGTTGAAAGAACAGAATTTTCAATTAGATCACGAAAAGGGATAGGCGTAGTACCGCCAGTTGATCCCAATAATCAAGATACTTCAATTTTAACAGGGTCAATAGATATATCTAAAATGGACCTATATTCAGAGGATGATCCAAGAATATTTTCGTTAAATGGAGCTTTTGATGTCGGAAACCGCGGGCTTGTAGAGTTTATCGAGGTATTTAAAAATGATGTAGAATATCTTCATACAATAATTACAGCTACTCAAGAAAAATCCATACCATCGCCAGGAAAAGGTTCCATGATATATTTTGATGGAGTTATAGTTGCACATTCGAATGAAGCTGAGTGGAATAGGTTTAAGTCAGACCACACAAATGAAGCAATATTGGATAGAATAGTAAAAGTAGAAGTTCCATATTGTTTAGAACTGGATGAAGAGGTTAAGATATATGAAAAGATATTAAGAAAGAGTAATTTTAAGGCACATATAGCACCTCATACTATTAAAGTAGCAGCAATGTTTGGGATACTTTCAAGACTAACACCTTCAGCTAAAGCTGATCCTATGACAAAACTCAAGATTTATAATGGAGAAGAAATTGTTGAAAAGGGAACTACTAAGAAAATTGATATTGGAGAACTTAGGGAGGAGGCTGGACAATATGAAGGCATGAAGGGTATAAGTACAAGATTTATTATAAAAGCTATAGATAATGCTCTTTCAGAATCAGAGTATGATTGTATTAATCCACTTAGTATAATGGAAAGCATGATTAAATCAGTTAAAGAGCTTGATATTGCAGCAGATGATAAGAAAAAGTATTTAGGCTTTATTCAAGACACTATTAGAAAAGAATATAATAAAATTTTAGAGAGGGAAATTACAAAGGCATTTATACATTCATTTAGAGAACAAGCTGAGAGCTTATTTAATAACTATATAGATAATGCAGAAGCGTATGTAAATAAAACTAAAATAAAGGATATTTCAACAGGAGAAGAACTTAATCCAGATGAAGAATTTATGAGAAGTATAGAAGAGCAAATAGGTGTATATGCTGCATCAGCTAAGGGGTTTAGATCAGATGTTACTTCATATATGTTTTATATAGTTAGAAAAGGTGGAAAATTAGATTATACTTCTTACGAACCTTTAAAAGAAGCAATAGAAAAGAAATTAACACTTTCAGTCAAAGATTTGTCTAGAATAATAACTAAATCTAAAGTTAGAGATAAAGAACAAGCAGAAAAATATAATTCTATGGTTGAAGAAATGCAAAATAATGGATATTGTCTTCATTGTTGTGATGTAATTCTAAAATACGCTGCAAATAACTTGTGGAGGGATTAGAATAAATCATGGCGATATTTAGGGATTATACTAATAATCAAATTGATCACGACAGATCCATAGAAGATAGAAGAAGGCATAGGCAACTGGTGGAAAAGTCCATAAAGGAAAATTTAGGAGATATATTATCAGAGGAAAGTATTGTTGGAGAAAGTAAAAATAAAAAGTTTAAAATACCTATTAAGGGAATTAAAGAATATCAATTCGTATATGGAAAAAATTCTAGAGGAGTTGCTACTGGAGTTGGAGATGAAAAAAGAGGTGAAAAGATAGGCAGTGGAAACAAGAAGCTGTCTAAGGGAAACCAAGGCCCAGGAAATGATGAAGGTGATGATGTTTATGAAACAGAAATCACTCTTGAAGAATTAATGGATTATATATCTGAGGATTTAAATCTGCCTAATTTAGATCAAAAGAAATATTCTGAGATAGTAACAGAGACGAGTGGGAAAAAGAGAGGCTATCAAACGCATGGAATAAGACCAAGACTTGCAAAAAAGAAAACCGTTATGTCAAAGATTGCTAGAAAACAGGGCAAGAAGAGGGCACTAAAAGAATTAGAGAGTGAAGGGGAGATAGATAGATTTCCATTTAGAGAGGAAGATTTAAGGTATTATAGAGTTAAGTTAAAACCTAGAAAAGACAGTAATGCAGTAATGATATTTATTATGGATGCTTCTGGATCCATGGATATAACAAAAAAATATTTGGCTAGATCGTATTTTTTTGTATTAGCTACTTTTTTAAAAAGAAAGTATAACAATATAGCATTTGAATTTATATATCACACTACTGTTGCAAGACGAGTCGATGAATTTGAATTTTTCCATAAATCAGAATCTGGTGGTACCTATATATCCAGTGGAATAAACGAAGCATTACAATTAATTGAAGAAAAATATCCACCAGCGGCATGGAATATATACAGCATATATGCAAGTGATGGTGATAATTGGTCAGAAGATAATGAAAAGGCGGTTATAGCAGTTAAAAATATATGTGAAATTAGCAATATGTTTGGTTATGCAGAATTATTACCATCAACGTATACGACAACAATGTATCATAAATTTAAAAAGGAAGTAACAAGTGAAAAATTTGTCCCTGTAATTATAAAAGAGAAAAAGGATTTATGGGAAGCACTTAAGATTATGCTTAGGAAGGAGTTAAAGGAGGAGTAGAGAATTGGAATATAGTTTAAGGGATATTGAAGCTTGGAATGAAAAAATAGAAAAGAAAGTTAAAGAATATGGATTGGATTTTTATCCTCAAGAATTTGAGATTATAAATTTTAATGAAATGATAGGATATGAAGCCTATGTTGGAATGCCATCAAGATATCCTCACTGGAGTTTTGGAAAATCTTATGAAAAAAATAAAACTCTTTATTCTTTTAATCTTACTGGCCTTCCTTATGAAATGGTAATTAATTCTGATCCATGTTTAGCATATTTGATGAAAGATAATACATTACTGCTACAAATATTAACAATGGCTCATGTATATGGGCATAATGATTTCTTCAAAAATAATAGGTTATTTAAAGAAGGAACCAATGCAAGGTACACTTTAGAAATGTTTAATTTAGATTCGAAAATAATAAGAGAATATATAGATGATCCAAGTATAGGGTATTCAGAAGTCGAAAGAATATTAGATGCAGCTCATGCTATAAGATACCAATCTCAAAGAAGCATTGGGGTTAAGGAGCTATCTAATGATGAAATTAAAGAGAATATATTAAAAGCGTATGAATGTAAAAAAGAGAACTGCGGCTTTCTTGATTCTTATCAGGAAATAAAGTTACCTAATTTAGAAAAGTTCCCATTAGAACCAGTAGATGATCTCATGGGTTTTATAATAGAATATGGTCAGCTGAAGGAGTGGGAAAAAAATATACTAAGTATAGTCAAAAGAGAAACTGAATATTTTATACCTCAAATTGAAACTAAAATAATGAATGAAGGATGGGCAAGTTATACTCATTATAACATTTTAAAGGAATTAGAATTGCCTCAAGAACTGCATCTAGAGTTCTTAAAACGGCATAATGATGTAATAGCACCTGCTATAGGAGGCTTAAATCCATATTATATTGGTTTTAAAATATATGAGGATATAGAAAAGAGATATGGAAAGGAAAAAATATTTGAGGTCAGAGAAATAGAGAGAGATTCCTCATTTTTAAGACGCTATCTAACTCGAGAATTGTGTGAGGAACTAAATTTATTTCAGTATAATGAAAGAACTTTTGATATCGTCATAGAGGAAATCTCTGATAAAACTGGCTGGAAGACAATAAGAGATACATTGAGTTATACAGCAGGAATGGGAAATATACCTTATATTAGAGTTATAGATTTAAATAAGAAAAACTATACTTTGACATTGGAAAATGTATTTGATGGCAGGCCATTAGAACTTTCATATGCTAAAGAAACTTTAAAATATATACAAGAGTTATGGGGGCATGATGTTAAATTAATTACTAAATCAAGTGATAAGCAGGATGTGGTTTTAATTTGTAATCAAGAAAAGAAGGTAATTATATCATAATATAATAAATGATGCACAATTCACAATGTTGAGTTGTGCATTGTCGCGCTTTAAAGCTAAGGTGTATTGGCTTAATCCTAATTAGCATTATATTAAAGAAGTAACCAAAAGTCTAGAGATGAATATCATATTTATGTAGGAAAATAATATTTTTGGAGATAATATTGATGAACCTAAAAGGTAGCAAAACTGAAAAAAATTTGTTTAAAACATTTGCAGGAGAGTCAAGAGCGAGAAACAAATATTCTTTTTATGCAGAAAAAGCTAGATCTGAGGGATTTATGTATGTTGCAGATGTGTTTGAAGAAACTGCAGGAAATGAACATGCTCATGCTAGGGAAGTATTTAAAAGATACTTAAATATGATTAACAATACGAAAAATAATTTAATAGAAGCAGCCCTTGGTGAGTCAGAAGAAAATAAAGTTATTTATAAGGAATTCGAAGAAACAGCACGTTGTGAAGGTTTCAATGAAATTGCAGATTTTTATAAAGAGCTTCAAGAAGTAGAAGGGCATCATAAAGAAAGATTTTTGGGATTAGCTAAAAAAATTAAAGAAGGTAAAATGTTTAAAGCTGAGAGACAAACTGAATGGTTATGTCTAAATTGCGGATATATCTATGAAGGAAAAGATGCACCAGGAAAATGTCCATTATGTAAATATCCAAGAGCATACTTTAAGAAATTGGAAAATGATGAATGTTATTAATAGGGGGCAAGTATATGATTTATGAGTATCCTGAAGAGTTTGTAGTTCCTGTAGTTTATGCTGATGATTTAAGTGCTAAGCCAATATATAGAGATTTAGAATTTGAGTATATCAAAATAGATGGATTATTAGAACCAGAGCTGGAATTACATCAAGATGAAGGATTTATACTGAATGATTATGAAAATAATACTTATGGAAAGAAAGCTTATGAGTTTAACATGGACTTATTACAAGAGCCATATAAAGAAAATATGCTCAGTTATAGTATAGAAGAAGATAATGTAGACAATGATCATGTAAAAGAAATATTAAAAGATATAGATGATGAATATGCTAACAATGAGACTTTAAAAATTTAATTTATAATTCGATATTTAATAATTTAAAAGATACAGAATATTAACTTGAAATGGAAGTAATAATGAGTAGGAATTTATAGAGGATTAATTATGAAGTTCGATGATTTAGCAAAAAGGCACTATCAAGATATTGATAACTTAAGTGCATTATTGAAAAATTATGTTGATGTTTATAGATTATTAATTGCAGGTGCAGCAGAACTATATAGCGTAAATTTAGCAAGCAAAGGGGAAGTTAAAAGCGCATTAGAGAGAGCTGAACAGGTTGGTGAATTAATAGATAAACTAGTGGGCACACTAAATAAATGCGAAGGATCGTATTTAAAGTATTGCAAGCTTCAAAATGATTATATTATGATAAGTACGGAAAAAGATAAGATATTTACTGAGATAGATAATGAGCTAAAATTTCAGAACTCTGAAAGAGAAGATTAAAAATGAAAACAAAATTAAAAAACTCTGTCTTAAGATTATAAGAGACAGAGTTTTTTTATAAGAAAAATTACTTATTTCTTTCATTGCGATCTTTAATTGAACTAAAATTTCTTTAATTTAATCTTACTTACCATTAAGTATGAACCAAGAATCATTAAAAGAACAACAAGATAAGGGGAAGGCATCATATTTAAGTTAAGCATAATTAATGAAAAAAGAGCCATAAAACATCCAACTATTGTTATAGGTACACCCGTAAAGGCACCATCAAAATTAGTAGTGTTAAATCTAGCCAATCTATATGCACCACAGATTGGAAATAATAATAAAATCACAAATCCAACCAATCCTCTTGGGTGTAAAGTATTAAGATTAAAATATATAAATACTAGTATAGATGGCGCTACTCCAAAAGAAACCAAATCAGCTAAAGAATCTAATTCTTTACCTAATTCACTGGAAACATTTAAAAAACGAGCTATTCTTCCATCATATCTATCTACCAATCCTGCTAATAAAATAAATGCACCGGCTATTCCATATTGCTCATTCATTACTGATAATATGGATATAATTCCGCAAGATAAATTAATAAAGGTAAATACATTAGGAATACAACTTTTCCTCATAAAATCACTCCTAAAATTATAAAAAATACTTACAAAGAGTTATTATACCATATAAATTAAAATAATATAAGACATAAATAAACTTTTAGATTTATTAATATATATGGTATCGACATAGAATATACAAAATGATATAATGAAATTTATGACATAGTGAATATAGAAAGTAATTAGTTAAAAACTTAATGGATAAATAAATATTAGAAATATTATTTTCTATAGAAAACTTTTTATAAGTTGATTTTATATGGCATTATAATTATAGTGAAGAAGATTTATTGGAGGCAGGTTAATTTATGAAAAAGGTAAGATTCATATACAACCCATACTCAGGAGAAAGTAGTATAAGAAATGAACTAGATGTTGTAATAAATTTGCATCAGGAAGCTGGTTTAACAGTTGTTCCATATAGAATTCAAAAAGGAAAAGATTTGGCTGAAGCACTAGATGTAGTAGATGACACATATAGTTATATTTTAGTGGCTGGTGGAGATGGAACTGTAGATTCTGTTGTAAATGCGATGAAAAATAAAGATATAAATGTACCCATAGGAATATTACCAGTTGGAACTGCAAATGATTTTGGAAAATTTATAAATATGCCAAATGATGTGAAAGATGCATGTAAGCAGATATTAGGTTCAAAGCCAGTGGCTGTTGATGTGGGGAAGATAAATGACAAATATTTTATTAATGTAGCAAGTTCAGGGCTTTTTACTGATATATCTCAAAAAATAGATACAAACTTAAAAAATACAATGGGAAAAATAGCATATTACTTAAAAGGAATTGAGGAAATTCCTAATTTTAGAAAGTTAAAAATAAAAATATCAGCTAAAGAATGTAGTTATGATGGAGAAATGTATTTACTCTTGGTGTTTAATGGTAAGAGTGCTGGAAATCTTAATTTAGCAACAGAAGCAGAAATTACAGATGGCAAATTAGACGTAATAGTATTTAAAGCCATACAATTAATAGAGCTTTTGCCACTACTAATAAAACTTCTAAGAGGAGAACATTTGGATTCTGATAAAGTTGTATATTTTAGAACTGATGATGTATATATTGAATCCTCAGAAGATATTGTTACAGACATAGATGGAGAAAGAGGACCTGATTTTCCATTAAGAATTCAATGTATTAAAGGTGGAATTAAACTTTTAGGTATAAAATAATATATTCGATAATAAATATAAGTAACAGGAATATGGATTGGAGCGTAGTTTGTGAACTTTGCATATTATTTATTTTTGTTACTTATAATTTTTTTATCTATTTCTATAATAAAGAAAAACTTAGATGTTTCACCAAAGAAAATAAAAATATATTTAACCTTAGTAATTACATTATTTTTATTAAGACATATAGCATTATTCCTTTTATGTATACTTAAAAATAGTACCATTATATATTACTTAAAACCAATAATATTTTTGGATCACTTATCAATTCCACTTATAGTTTTAGCTATAACTTATGTTTATTTAAGGTCAGAAAAGTTAAGTTTTGGTGGAAGTTATATTATTGCTACAATTGTATGTGCTATCTACAGTTTCATAATACACATTTCTAAAGTATCAGTTCAAGTAAGTTACTCATATGGATTCATATTGGAAATAGATAAAAGTATAATTCTATTTTTATTTTCACTGATTTTGCTTGGAATGCTGCTAGTTTTAAATGTGATATTATTAGATAAACCTTTTGTGAATAGAAAAGGAATATGGTTTATAATCATAGCAATTTCAATAGTAATGTTAGAGAATATTATTATTTTAGGTGGGATCAAACTTTTTCCTTATTCAGTTATAGGAGATATGCTATTTTTGGTGATTTTAAATATTGTTTTAAATGGGTTTAAAGTTTCTTTAAAGAAATAATAGATATAGTAAAACATTAATGTTATTCCGTAATGAGTGAATTAAAAGAAACAAATGGCATTATGAGATTGTAAGTTAATTTAGAGTCTTATAATGCCATTTATTGTGAAGCATATTTTATAGAATAGCCCATATAAATAAAAAATGTTTATATGAGCTATTTTATTAATGTACTCTTTTCTTACTGCTTCCATTTTTGTGTGACGAATTTTTTGTATTTTTATGAGTTGCATTAGAAGTATTTTTTAAACTAGAAATGTTTTTTGCATTTTTGCTTTTATCGCTAATGGATTTTTTATTGGAAGTTCTAGTATTATTTCTATTTGTATCATTATCAGATGGCTTACCGTTCTTTTTATGTTTACCTTGATAGCCAAGTTTTCCAGGTTCAAAACCAATTAAACAACTTCTCCCGTTACCAATCAAATCTTCTCTGTGAGCTTTTATTAAAGCCTTTTTAACTTTTTGATAATTTTTAGGTATAGCAAATTGTATTAATGCTCTTTGCATTTCTTTTTCCTCTGGTGTTTTTGGAATATAAACTTCTTCGCCAGTTAAAGGGTTAAAGCCAGTATAATACATTGTAGTTGATAAGCTGCCAGGTGTTGGATAAAAATCTTGCACTTGCTCTGGGGTATATCCCATTTCTTTAATATATAAGGCAAGATCTATAGCAGCACTTAAATCAGAACCTGGATGAGAAGACATTAGATAAGGAACTAAAAACTGTTTTTTATCTAGTTTCTTGTTTATTTGAAAATATTTATTAACAAATTTATCGTAAACTTCTCGTGTTGGTTTTCCCATTTGATTTAAAACTTTAGGAACAACATGTTCAGGAGCAACTTTTAATTGACCACTGATGTGATGCTCACATAAGTCCTTAAAGAATGCATCATTTTTATCATGAATTAGGTAATCATATCTAATTCCAGAACGAATGAATACTTTTTTGATGCCAGGAAGTTTTCTTACCTTCTTTAGTAAAGAAAGATATTCAGTATGATCTATTATTAAATTTTTACAGGGCGCTGGAAACATACATTGCTTATTTTTGCAAGTACCATGCTCTATTTGTTTTTTACATGCTCTATGTCTAAAATTTGCTGTAGGGCCTCCGATATCATGAATATACCCCTTAAAATCAGGTAAAGTTGTTAAGAGTTTTGCTTCATCAATTATTGATTCTTGTCCTCTATTTTGAATAACTCTTCCTTGATGGAAGGTTAATGCACAAAATGAACACGAACCAAAGCAACCTCTATGGCTTGTTATTGAAAATTTTACTTCTTGTATTGCAGGTATTCCGCCTTTTTCCTCATATATTGGATGATATGTTCTTGTATATGGTAAGTCATAAGTTAGATCCATCTCTTCTTGAGTTAAGTTTTCTTGAGGTGGATTTTGAATTAAGTATCTATCACCATGTTTTTGAATTATAGTTCTTCCGTTTAGTGAGTCTTGCTCATAATATTCTGATTTATAAGCTTCTCCATAAGCTTTTTTATCAGTTGATACATCTTCAAAAGATTGAACTATAACAGCATTTTTTATATTTGATATATCTTTAGTCAAATAACATGTTCCTCGCACGGTTGTGATATTTTTGATATCTGCACCATATCTTAATAAATCTGCTATTTGAATTACGGTTTTTTCACCCATACCATACATTAACAAATCAGCTTTAGAATCTACAAGAATACTGCGTCGTACTTTGTTATCCCAATAATCATAATGAGCAAAACGTCTAAGACTTGCTTCTATTCCACCAATTGCTATAGCAGCATCTTTATAAGCTTCCCGTATTCTGTTACAGTAAACTATAAGGGCTCTATCTGGTCGATGCCCAGCTTCGCCGCCTGGAGAATATAAGTCTTCATGTCTTGTTCTTTTAGTAACAGTATAGTGATTAACCATGGAATCTATATTACCTGAATTAACTAAGAAACCATATTTAGGTTTACCAAGTTTCTTAAAATCTTCACAGTCCTGCCAATTTGGTTGAGCTATAATACCTACAGTAAAGCCTTGAGCTTCAAGGGTTCTACCTATAATTGCAGTACCAAAGGAAGGGTGATCAACATAAGCATCACCAGAAACAATAATAAAATCTAGTTGTTCAATTTTTCTTTTTTCTAAGTCCTCTTTACTAATAGGCAAAAATTCCTTGCAAAGTTTCATATATTATTAACTCCAATTCTTTAAATTATTCAAAAATTATTATTTTATTACTAAAGTATATTAACATAACGATAATTAGTTTACAAATATAGATGATATGATGAGAAATAGTTAATTATCTTAGTGTTAGAAATAGATGAAAATATAAAAATATATTTTACAAAAAAATAACATAGATATATACCATTTTAGCAGCAAAAACTTGTTGCCTTTTTACTGCTATGTAATATAATAAGTAAGGACATAACTATATTTTATATAGAAAAGATCAAATTTATTACTTTTTTAAAGGATGTGAAAAAGATGGAGGATGGACCTCAGAATATAAACTGCGATACGACAAAAACTAAATATGTTCAGAAGGAAAATCTTTTATCTATGTGTGATTTCTTTATATTAGTTATGAATAATTAATGTAAGTTCCTCATGAAGATTTTTCTTCTAAGTAAGATAGGAGGAAATAGTTATGATGGAATTACCTATTTTTCTATATACAAGCATTCTAGACAGGAATGTTTATGATGAATTTGGTGACGTTTTAGGCACGCTAAAAGATGTTTATGTAACAACCGAAGAAGGATATCCTAGAGTAATTGGTTACAAACTAAAGAAAAGTGGAATTACATTTCACTATGAATTTAGATATATAGAGTTTGCCAATAAAGATGGTAAATTTAAAATTAAAACTAGAGGAAGCAAGGAAATACTTCCAATGAGGTATAGTTATCTTCTATCAGAAAATCTATTGGATAAAAAGATAGTAGATATTAATGGAAAACAAGTAGTTAGAGTAAATGATTTAAGAATTGCAAAAATTGCAGGTGAATATAGAGTTATTGGAGTTGAAACTGGGACATTAGCTAGATATAGAAGACTTAAAATCGCAGGAATTATGAAATTTTTCTATAAGCTAATGAGAAAAAAATTAGAAGATAAAGTATTACGATGGGATGATGTTGAATCCTTAGAAATGGTAGATAATAATTTAAAATTGGCTGTACCATATAAGAAGTTATCAACTTTACATCCAGCAGATCTTGCAGATATATTAGAGAACTTGGATACAAACTCAAGAAAACAAGTATTAGAGTCTTTAGATGAGGATTTAGCAGCGGATACATTAGAAGAAATAGATTCTGAATATAAAGGAACTATCATTAAAGAATTATCTGATAGTAAGACAGTTGAAGTACTGGAGAATATGCCTAATGATGAAATTGCTGATTTATTAGATGATTTGGATGAGGAAGAAAGAGAAAAAATATTAGTTAACTTAGAAAAAGAAGATGCAGATGAAGTTAAAGAACTTTTACAATATGAAGATGAGACAGTTGGAAGTATTATGAGTAAAGAGTTCATATCTGTAAATTTAAATATAACAGTTGGTGATACTATTGAAATATTAAAGGAAATGAAGCCGGATGAAGAAGTTATTTATTATATTTATATAACTGATGAAAATGAACATATACAAGGTGTAATTCCTTTAAGAGATTTAATCATAAATGACACTGATGCAAAGCTAAGAGAAATAATGGACGAAACAGTATCTAGGGTAAGACACGATGATGAAATAAGCGAAGTTATAGAGATAGCAGCAAAGTACGACTTAAATTCTGTACCAGTAATAGACGAAGAAGAGAAACTAGTAGGGATAGTAATTATACATGATTTAGTAGATGAATTTTTATATCCGCTTTGGAAAAAGAAGTATTAACAAAAGCAACACTTTTTATTTTAGTAATTTAATAAAAAGTGTTGACCTTTTTTTATGTATAGAATATAATAATGATATAAACCCTATCAAAACAGTAAGAATTAAAAACTTAGAAAAAGGAAAGTAGCATAAATGAAGTTTACAGAGAGAAGAGGATGCTGAGAACTTTTCATCAAGATCTTATGTGAAGTGCCCTTTGGAGTTGAAGTCTGAATATATGTATAAAAATGATATGATTATTATAATAACATACTTTATGAAATTGCATATGGGTATGTTTGTCTACGTTTCATTTTTACATCCTTTAGTAAGGTTCTCCGGGTTCACCCGTTATAGTGATATGGCATTTTAAAGTGCTTGAATTGAGAGGGATTAATCAATCCAATTAGAGTGGAACCGCGAATTTACTTCGTCTCTATAGTATTTTATAGAGGATGAAGTTTTTTTATTATATAAAGAACAATTGAAGAAATATTAATACTAAAAGTATTAATAGGAGATATTAAAAATTAAGCAGAAGTTTGAGGAGGAAAATAGTAATATGATTTATAATCGAGGATTAGAATTAATAGGAAATACACCGATTTTAAAGGTAAATAACTTGATTAAGGATGAAAATATTGCAGACATATATGTTAAACTTGAAAAATTTAATCCAGGTGGAAGTGTTAAAGATAGAGCAGCTCTTGGAATGATTGAGAAAGCTGAGAGAGAAGGAATATTAAAGCCAGGATCAACAATAGTAGAACCAACAAGTGGAAATACAGGAATAGCGTTAGCACTTATTGGTAAGTTAAAAGGTTATAAGGTTACCATAGTAATGCCAGAAACAATGAGTAAAGAAAGAAGAGATTTGATTAAGGCGTATGGTGCAAATCTTATATTAACTGAAGGTGCTAAAGGTATGAAAGGTGCTATAGAAAAAGCATTAGAAATAGGAAGTGGAGAAGGATTTTTTATTCCACAGCAATTTGAAAATATAGCAAATCCAGAAAAGCACTATGAAACAACAGCAGAAGAAATATATAAAGACATTCCAGACTTGGATGCATTTGTAGCAGGAGTAGGAAGCGGTGGAACTATAATAGGAGTATCAAAGAATTTAAAGAAGAAGATTTCTAAGGTTAAAGCAATTGCAGTTGAACCAGCTAATTCACCAGTTTTAAGTGGGGGAAATCCAGGTGGACATAAAATTCAAGGAATTGGTGCTGGATTTGTTCCAAGTATTTATGAAAAAGAATTTGTAGATGAAATATTGTCAGTAAAAGATGAAGATGCATTTAAAACAGCAAAAGCATTTGTAGAAGAAGAAGGTATATTGGTTGGGATTTCTTCAGGAGCAGCAATATACGCAGCTATACAAGTTGCTAAAAAACTTGGAAAAGGCAAAAAAGTATTAGCTATTGCTCCTGATGGTGGAGAAAAGTATATATCAATGGGCCTATTTGATTAACAACTAATAAGTTGTTATGCGAAATTAGGAAGCAAGTCTTAATGTGATTTTGAAGAAAAGGTTATAAAAATTTTTAGCAAGTCTAGATTATGGCTTGCATTGGTTAAGATTCTACTGAAAACTATAGAAAGGGAGAAGGAATAAGCTGTGTTTAAAAGATTAAATTATGATTTAGGAAGAGTTTTAAATGAAGACCCAGCAGCTAAAAGTAAAATAGAGGTATTAGTATTATATCCATGTATCCATGCATTAATAGCTTATAGAATATCACATTTTCTTTATATGAAAAAGAGATTTTTCATGGCTAGATTGATTTCACAATTAGCTAGATTTTTCACTGGTATAGAAATTCATCCAGGAGCTAAAATAGGAAAAGGATTATTTATAGATCATGGAATGGGTGTAGTAATTGGTGAAACCACTGAGATTGGAGATAATGTAACTCTTTATCATGGAGTAACTCTAGGTGGAACAGGTAAAGATAAAGGGAAAAGACATCCAACTATTGAAGATGATGTATTAATAGGAACAGGAGCTAAGGTACTTGGACCTATTATTGTAGGAAAAGGAGCTAAAATAGGAGCTAATGCTGTTGTGGTAAAAAATGTGCCAGCAAAGGCAACAGCAGTTGGTAGTCCTGCAAAAAATATTGTGAGGACTGCAGCAACTGCAACTATAATAGAAATAAGCGATATAAAAGGACGTAAAAAGAAAATATTTAATGAGATGGTTATATAAGAAGAGAGTATTCAAGCTATAATGCAGTATTACTAATATTAAATGATAGATGTTCAGTGGAGAAGAAAAAAATTTACAAAAGTATTTAAGAATTGAAGCCTTTGATTATAGAAAGTTGGATCTTTAAGTAATAGCTTAAAGGTCCTTAATGTTTTTATGAGAAAATATTAACAACCTGAGGATTTGCATACATATATGAAAGAATATATAATGTATAAAGAGATTAGACCAAGTATTAATTCTATGTATTGGTTAAATATGTAAAAAGGTATATAATATATAGAAAAGTATGTATATAGGAAAGGTTGGGAAAAATGTTATCACCAATTACGATAAAGATTATAAGAATGTTACCAGAAGGATTGATTATAAAAATAGCAAGGAAAATAGTTAACAACTATATAAGACAAAATGCTAATATAACAATTAATGGGCTGGAGAATATCGATAGAGTTAAAGGACCTAAAATATTCGTATGCAATCATTTGAGTAATTCAGATGGATTGGTTTTATCAAAAATATTAAAAGAAAATGGCGATCCATATTTTGTAATGGGGAAAAAATTATCAAATAATCCAATAACTCAATTAGGAACTAAAATAGTAAAGAATATTCCAATTATGCCTAATACAGCCGATAAAGAAGCTATCACTAAAGTGGTTAAGACCTTAAAAGGTGGAAGTAATGTTTTGATATTTCCGGAAGGAACTAGAAGTAGAACCGGTGCTATGATTGAGGGAAAAAAAGGTGTCTTGATGTTTGCAAGAATGTCAAAGGCAGAAATAATTCCAATTGGTATGTCTGGAACAGATATATTATTGCCTATAAGTGAGCAAGGGGACATGGGATCAGAAAAATGGCAGCATGCGGACGTTACAATAAATATAGGGGGAAAAATTATATTTCCTAATAAAGAAAAAAATGAAGACAAACATGAATATGATGAAAGATGTATGGACATTCTAATGAGGAGTATAGCCAATCTTTTACCTGAGAGATATAGAGGAATTTATAGATAAGGAGACTAGAAGGATTGAAAGCAAGGACAAGAAAAATTGTAGATATTCTGAAAGAAACATATCCAGATGCAAAATGTGAATTAAATTATGAGACACCACTTCAATTACTTATAGCTACAATATTGTCTGCTCAAACAACAGATAAAAAAGTAAATGAAGTGACCAAGGATTTATTTAGAGATTATCCAGATTTAGATGCATTCTTAACTTTAACAAATGAAGAGCTAGAAAAAAGGATAAAGCAAATAGGATTATATAGAAATAAATCTAAAAACTTAATTCTTATGTTCAATCAGCTTAAGGAAAAGTTTAATGGAGAGGTTCCAAGAACTATGGAAGAAATAACTTCTCTAGCAGGAGCAGGCAGAAAGACTGCCAATGTTGTTTTATCAAATGCTTTTAATGTACCATCTATAGCGGTGGATACTCATGTGTTTAGGGTATCTAATAGATTAGAGCTTGCGTGTTCAGAAAATGTTTTAGAAGTTGAAAAGCAATTACAAGGTGAATTGCCTAAAAAAGAATGGACATTAATGCATCATTTATTAATTTTTCATGGAAGAAGATGCTGCATTGCAAGAAATCCTAAATGCGTAGAATGTCCGCTAAATCATTTATGTAAATATAAAGGTAAAGAAAAAAGAAATGAACCACAGTCAAAGTAATTTGAAGACTTAGTGGTTCTTTTAATGTTGCAGTAGATTTATTAAAATGAATATAGTAAAAGTATTAAAATTAATTATGAAGTTAATTTAATAAGTATTTGGAGGAAAATATGAAAATTGGAGTTATAATGGGTGGTATATCATCAGAAAGAGAAATATCATTAAAAAGTGGAAATTCTATAATTGAGAATATAGACAAGAAAAAATATGAAGTGATCCCGATTGTAATAGATAAAAAAGAAGATATAGTTAGTAAGACTAAAGGAATAGATTTTGCGCTTCTAGCATTGCATGGTCAATTTGGTGAAGATGGAACAGTTCAAGCAGTACTTCAAACCGTAGGAATACCATATTCTGGCTGTGGGCCTTTAAGTAGTGCTATGTGTATGGACAAGGATGTAAGTAAGTCTATTTTAATGGCAGCTGGAATTAGAACTGCATCTTGGATAAATTTAAGAAAAGGTGATGCTATAGATTTTAATGAAATAAGGGAACTAGGGTATCCTATAGTAGTTAAACCAACCCATGGAGGATCAAGTGTAGCAACCTTTATCGTAAAGGAAGAGAAAGAAATTAAAGACTGTGTTGAAGAAGCCTTTAAGTGGGACAGTGAAGTGATGATAGAAAAATTTATAAAAGGAGATGAAATAACTTGTCCTGTATATGGAGATAAGATGCTGCCAGTAATTGCAATAAAGCCAAACGCAGAATTCTTTGATTTCACATCAAAGTATCAAGATGGTGGAGCAGAAGAGGTAGTAGTAGAGTTAGAAGAAGAGCTGCATAAAGAAGTGGAAAAGATGGCATTAGCAACTTATAAGGCATTAAAATGTGAAGTGTATGCTAGAGTTGATATGATAGTTACGGAGCAAGGAATACCTTATATTCTAGAAGTAAATACACTTCCAGGTATGACTAAGAATAGTTTGATTCCTAAAAGCGCAGCAGCAATAAATATCGATTTTTCGAAATTAATAGATATGATAATAGAAGATTCTATGAAGATAAGCAGATAAACAACTAAACTCAGACTTATGTGGTGACTTACCGAAATAACATACATTTTTATTCCACAGGACTTATAAAATTTTCGCTGGAAAGTTCTAAATGGGAGCTTGCATCCATTTCTGCATGTTCCTGAAACAAGTTCAGGACAAGCAATAAATGGAACAAGCTCCCATTAAGAACCTTCAGCAGCTTAATTTCAAATGCCTGTTTCACAAAAATGTATGTTATTTCTGGTGAAAGTGCACAAATAAAATCTAGCAAGCATGTAAATATGTTTATATTATAAGCCAAATATATACATTTAAGTCTAGTTAGTATTGTTTATTTATAAAGATTAAGAATTATTTTTCTTCTTGCAATCTTTGCAGACACCTTTCATAATCAAATCATGATTTGTTAAAGTGAAACCTGTTTCATTTTCAACCATTTCTTCTATTTGAAGCATAGGACATGGAATTTCTACTTCTTTATGACAAATATCACATTCCAAATAATGCCTATGAGTCTTTCCTTTGAGTTTATATGAAAATACTCCATCATTAAGGGTTATCTTTTCAGTAATTTCTTTTTCATCAAATAAGTCTAATGTCCGATAAACCGTGCTTAAATTAATATTTATATTGTTATTTCTATAAATTTGATATATTTTTTCAGCAGATAAACTCTTTTCAGAACTTTTCAATATGTTCAGGATTTCTATCCTTCCTTTAGTGATTTTAATTCCTCTTTCTTTTAGAATTTCTTTTGATTCCATTTTTATATCCCCTAACAGCTAAATATTAACTATATTATATCACATATAAAATAGTTATATAAAAAAATGTCAGCTTAAATATAGATTAAATTTTTAGAAAGACTTGTATCTTAAAAAATTATCATTTTAAATCCAAAAAATATAAGTGCTATACCAGCAAAGAAATTTGCGTATGTTGTTACAAATCTTATCTTTTTTATATATCTGCAAATAAAAAAACCCAAGGTGCAAATGAACAATGTAATTAATCCAATTAAAATTGAGTTAATACAAAGCAACAAGTTTCTTGTGATTACGTGGAAGGCAGTAAATCCGATTACTAAAGCATCTATACTAACGGATATTCCAAGTAAAATGCATGTACTATTTTTTATTAAAATTTCATTTTCTTTATCTTTAAATCCATGAATTAGGATCAGTACTCCGATAACTCCTATGATTATTCCACCTGCAATAGATGGAATATTAGTAACGTAAGTGTCGAACAGATATCCCAATGTTCCTCCTAGATATGTAAATAAAAATTGAAAAAATGCAAAAGATAATAAAAATTTTATTTTATGCTTTCTGTTAACTATTGGATTTATGCCAATGCTTAAAGTTATACCAAAAGCATCCATGGCCAATGCAACGCCTATTATTAGTACATCATATAAATTCATTTTATCTTCCCCTTAAAATACTTTTTACTCTATAATAATTAAAACTATTTTAATATATGCGAAAAAAATAAAAAAAGTCTTTATTTAATGCTTTTTTTATTGTATATTAATATATAGTGTATTACTTTAAAGCAAATAGTATAACATATTTGTTGATTTTAGCATCATAAATAAGGAGGAAATTTCATGTCAAATTGTATAATAGCTCAATCAGGAGGGCCAACAGCAGTAATAAATTCAAGTGTAGCAGGACTGTTGAGTGCTAATAAAAAAAATGGAACTTTTGAAAAGGTATATGGTGGCTTAAATGGTATTGAGGGAATATTAAATAAAAATATAATTGATTTGTCGTCAGTATCTGATGAAGATATAAATAATTTTAGATTTACACCATCTTCTGGACTTGGATCTTGTAGATATAAATTAAAAGATTTAGAGTCATCTAGTTCAGAATATGAGAAGTTAATAGAAATTCTTAAAGAATATAATATAACAGCATTTTTTTATGTTGGCGGAAATGATTCTATGGATACTATTGCTAAACTTTCAAAGTATTCAAAATTAAATAATCTTGGTATAACATTTATTGGTATTCCTAAAACAATTGATAATGATTTGAAGTTTATTGATCATACTCCTGGTTTTGGTAGTGCAGCAAAATTTATTGGAACTACAGCAATTGAAACATATTTAGATGCATCGGTATACATAAATAATGGGATATTTATTTTAGAAACTATGGGAAGAGATACAGGATGGCTTGCGGCATCAGCTTGCCTTGCAAAAGTTGATGGAAAGCAGGTAGCAGATTTCATTTATCTTCCTGAAGCAGCTTTTGATAAAATTAAATTTATATCAGATGTTAGAAAAAGATTTGATGAGCAAAACAAAGTTTATATAATAGTATCAGAAGGAATAAGAGATGAAAATGGAAAATTTGTTTCTGAATTTGAATGCGTATCTCAGGACAATTTTGGACATGCTCAATTGGGTGGTGTTTCAGAGTACTTAAGAAGGATAATTCTTGATGCTGGCATTACAACAAGAGTCAAGGCACTACAACTTGGAGTTCTTCAACGTTGTGCCATGCACTGTGCTTCTGATACTGATTTAATGGAAGCATATAACGTTGGAGAGATGGCACTTAAATATGCAGCTCAAGGTGAAAATGGGAAAATGGTTACTATCATTAGAGAAGGCAATGAGCCTTACAATGTTACATATTCATTAGTAGATGCTGATAAAATTGCAAATAACGTAAAGTATTTTCCAGTAGAATGGATTAATAAGGACGGTAACTTTGTAACAAAAGAAGCAAATGCATATTTTGAACCACTTATAAAGGATCTTCCTAGTTTGAATTACGAAGGTAATCTTCCAAAATATAAGGTGTTTAA
This sequence comes from Bacillota bacterium, assembly GCA_023435985.1. Classification (GTDB taxonomy): domain Bacteria; phylum Bacillota; class Clostridia; order Clostridiales; family Clostridiaceae; genus Clostridium. The sequence continues at coordinate 44,100 of JAEZKY010000103.1, forward strand.
CAAATAAAAAAGTTACAATAGAATAGTTATAAATGAAAAGAGACAGGTGACAAGTTAAGGATCAAACTCAAGCTATAGTTTTTTACTTAACTTATCACTTGTCATTTGTAACTTTTAACCTAATGAGATTTAGTGATTTTTATTTGATTTTTCCGAGGCTAATATCTTCTAATATATTTAAAAATATATCGACTTCTTCAATAGAATTATATAATGCAAAGCTTACTCTTACCATTCCAAGCATTTTTTTATCAGGGTTTTCAATAAATTCCTTAGCTTTAGCTTCACTTACATTCATAAGTCTTCTGCAGTAAGGATGAGCGCAGAACCATCCATGCCGAACAGAAATTCCTTTTTGTTTAGCTAATATATCTGCGACATCATGATGATACATGTTTTCTAAATTGAAGGTTATGATCCCAAGTCTGTCATTTATATTAATGGTGTCTCCGTAGGTTATTACTTTAGGGATACTGTTTAAACCTTGTATAGTATGCGTTAAGAGAAGGTGCTCATGCTTTTCTATATAATCAAATCCAATAGTATTTATAACCCGCAGTGAATTAATTAATCCCATTACCCCTAAAAAGTTAGGAGTTCCAGCTTCATTTTTTTCAGGTGGAGGAAGAAACTTAACATCATTATCAAGTACTAATTCAACTGTTCCGCCACCAGAATAATCTGGATCAGCAGCTATAAAATCTTCTTTTAATCCTATTATTACTCCTATTCCAAATGGGGCGTAAATTTTGTGAGCTGAAAACACTAAAAAATCAATCTGTTCATCATCATCGTCATTTATACTAACTTTTGTGTGAGGTATAAGTTGTGCGCCATCTACAATTAGTTTAGCACCGTATTTATGAACTAATTTTGCTATAAGATGAATATTGTTAATATAACCTGTTACATTGGAAGCACCGGTAAGAGATACGTATTTTACTCTACCGTTATTTACTCTGAGTTTATATTCTAGTTCTTCAATTTTAAGCCTGCCATGCTGATCTACTTCTATATAATCTACTTTACCTCTTTTTCTCCAAGGTAAATCATTTGAGTGATGTTCCATTCTTGAAGTTAAAATTACTTCATTTGGATCTTTTATTAAGGTTTTTGCTAATTTATTTATACCTTCAGTTGTATTACTAACATAAATAACAACATACTTATCTTTATTTTTTATATTGAAAAAATTCATTAAGAAATCCTTAGAATCTTTGTATAAGTCAGTAGTAATTTCTGCTTTTTGGCCTGTTCCTCGACCTATGGAAGCATAAGTATTGCTTAATTCTTCTATATATTCAATACTTGATTTAACGGGTGGAGTTGTAGCTGCATTATCAAAATTTATTCCTCGTATATAATGTCCATTTGCAGTACAAACTTTTTCATTTAATCCAATAAATAAGTCTTTAAATTTCTTTGTATCCTTTACCTTCATATGCATCTCCTCCAATATATAGTATTCTTATAATATATTTATTGTTCACTTAATAGAAAAGTAAAATTCATATCTTTTCTCTGAAATTTAGTACTATATATATATTTATGATGCATATTATTAATAGTAATCAATATTATTAATAGGAGGTAATATTAATGAAACCTGATGAGAAATATATGGCACAATCTCGAGCTAATTTAGATGATAATGATATTAAATTTATTCCACCAGAATTTATGGACAGAAATTTGTATGATAAAGTTTCTTCCAATTTAGATGATGATAGTAATTTAGATTTATTTCCTTCTGAAACAGGATTTCCAGAGTTATGCTATCATTCTGATGATTCTAGTGACTATTCTATGGATAGATATATTAACGTAGCCAATAATGCAGTACCTACTACATTTGATATTTTAAGAAATCTGGATCTTGACTTAGATGAAACAGAGGATTTAGAAAGGTCCAATTCTAATAATGATATAAGCAAAATCTATTCAAAAATTGAGAAAAAGCATCCGGGGATATTTGCTACACTTTACTCATATAGAATTCCACGTCCAATAGTAAGAGTAATTATTAAAAGATTGATAAAATCAACATTGTTGTATTCCAATAAAGATGATAAATGTTAAGGCACATGAAAATAAATAAAAAGTTCAAAATTGGTATGAATAGTTTTCTAATGCAAAAAAGTCTCTAAGATTTTAGAAAAATTTTAAATGTAATCTTAAGAGACTTTTTTGCGTAAGTTATTAAACTTCTATCATTGCTAGGATTTTTTTAAATAAAAGCGGCTTTATGTGTTCAATACCTACGGGTTCTTTTAGTATAATAGTTGTAAAACATACACTTCCAACTAATTCAAAAATCATGAACAAGGTCATTTCAGCATCCTCTTTATTCATTCCTTCATTAGTAAGGTTATTAATAAAAAGATCTAATACTTTTTTTACCTCATTATATGCTTCAGGCTTCATTATAGCTTTCCTATATAATCCCCATGAAATATTTTTATTTATTAGCTTCAATAAAGATTCATTATTTTTCAAATAATCTATTATATGTTCTATAAAAAATAATGTCCTTTCTCTATAATCTTCACTTCCTAAAGCATTTGTTTTAGCCAATGCTTCTTTTATT